>JBDTIO010000106.1:0-13595 GCA_039936375.1 Caldimonas sp.
ACCGTGATGAACCTGTGCATGGCCGCCACCTACGACCCCGACCCGAAGGCGCCGAACGGCTTTCGCCTGCCGTTCAACCTCGAGACCGGCGAGCGCATCGTGGCGCGCTGGAAGCACTGGCAGGCGCACGACCCGATCCACATGGTCAAGCGCCACGCAAAAGCGCTGAAGAGCCTGCGCGGCATCTACATCGACTGCGGCTGGGCCGACCAATTTCACATCCACTACGGCACGCGAATCCTCTCCAAGCGCCTGGCCGAGCTCGGCATCGCCCACAGCTACGAGGAGTTCGACGACAACCACTCCGACATCGACTACCGCATGGACACGAGCCTGCCGTTTCTCGTGCGGGCGCTCGATGCGGCGAACAAGCCGTAGCGGCCCGGCCACCTTCAGTGATAGTCGTCTTCAAGCTGATGCCTGACTGCCGAGACCACCACATCGGTCGGATCCACGATTTCGAACAACGCGACGTAGCCTGAATGCCCGAACGGGATGATCAACTCCCTGAGGAAGGGGCTCTGGCCAACCTTGCGGCAGGTGAAGGGCGATGTTCTCAAGGTCGCAACGCCGGCACGAACGGCGGCGATGGCTTGCTCGGCCAGCGCCAGGTCACCGCCAAGCCGTGAAAGCTCCCGCTCCCGCTCGAGCACGAAGTCGAACAGTCGCTCCAGGTCGGCCTCGGCCTCGCGGGTCAGGCGGACCCGAAAGCTCACCGCCGCGATGCCGGCTTGCGGCGTCGGGCGGCGTCCAATTTGCGTTGCAACCCTTCCACCACCGCGTCGGCGTCGACATAGTCTCCCGTTCGGCGCGCGCTCTCGAGCGAGCGCTGGCCTCGCGCGACGAACTCCGCTTGATTGCGCCGGCGCAGCACGGTCGCGCGAACAGAAGCCTCGACGAACTCGGACACCGTCTCATCTTCACCGAGCAACGACTCGACCTCGGCGCGCAATTCAGGCTCGACGCGAACAGACGGGATGGTGGCGGTCTTCATGCGGCCAGTGTAGTGCATTTGCGTTGCCTGCAGTCGATGTCACGGCACGGGGCGGTGCCGCCGACCTAAGACCCTGCCTTGCGACCCTTGACCGCATTGGCCCGCGCGCTGTAGGTGATGCGGCCGCCAGCGTCCGGCGGCAGGCGCGCACGCAGCCGGTCCTTCAGAAGCTCGACATCAGCGGGAGCCATCGCGGCGACGCGCGGCGCAATGCGCGGGCCCGTCTGCGCGATCTTCCAGAAGGTGTCGAAGTCGGCGAACGTGCGCTCCACCGTGATCGTGCGCGTCTCGACGTCGATCAGGCCGGCATCTTTCCACAGGGCCTGCATGGCCTCGATGCGCGACGCTTCGACGCTCGGCGGCAGAAGCACGGGTGCGCCGAACGCCACCAGCTCCCGCGACAGGGCGGCAAAGGGAAAGCCGCCGCCGAGCATGTCCCATGCATAGGCCGAGACGCTGCCGCCGGGCCGCACGACGCGCGCCATCTCGGCCACGCCCTTCGCCGGGTCGGGCACGAAGAAGATCACGAGCGCCATCACGGCGGCATCGAAGGCGGCGTCGGCGTAGGGCAGCGCCATCGCGTCGCCTTGGCGAAACTGCACCGGGCCGTGCGCGCGCTGGCTGCGCGCGAACGCGAGCTGGCCTTCCGAAGGGTCGATGCCTTGCACCTCGACCGGCGCGCAGCGCTCGACCAGCAGCTCGGTGAAAGCGCCGTTGCCGCAGCCGACGTCGGCCCAGCGCCAGGCGGCCGGCGGCGCCAGCCACTGCAGGAAGGAGTCGCCCGCGAGCAGGCTCCATGCGCCCATGAAGCCTTCGTAGGCGGCGCCGTCGTCGAAGCGGATCTCGTTTGCGCTCATCGGGTCCTCGAAGGTTGGCACGGAACAGCTTCCGCGCGGGATGACCAGCGCCTGCACCGACTTGATGTTGACGAACTCGCGGATGCCGTGGCTCAGGCTGCCGCTCGACGCTACACCGTCCCGGCCCGCGGCAGGGCCGATTCCCCGTTTCTCCTCTGCCTTCGTCGCGAAGCCGACGACGAAGGCGAAAATCCACGGCATGCACGAACCCGTTTCGCCGCCGCGCCCGCGCCTTTGGCTGGTATTCGGCACGCTCGCGATCGCGACCCTGGTGGGCTGCGCCACGCCAGCGCGCTCGCCTGTGCTTGCAGCGACTGTCGCGGCCAGCGCTGCCGTCGCCAGTGCTCCCACGCCAAGCGCTGCCGCGGCCAGCGCCGCACCGGCGCAAGCCCAGGCGGCCGCGGACCGCGAGCTTCAGCAACGGTTCGCGGCATGGGTTGCGGCCTTTCGCGACACGGCACGCGCGGCCGGCATCGACGAGGCCACGCTGCACGTCGCGTTCGACGACGTCCAGTACCTTCCGCGCGTCGTCGAGCTGGATCGGTCGCAACCCGAATTCACGCGCACGGTCTGGGACTATCTGGACCGCGCCGTGTCGGCCCGGCGCGTGGCGCAGGGTCGCGACAAGCTGCTGCAGGTTCGCGTCGAAGTCGACGCTGCGGCCGCTCGATACGGCGTTGCGCCAAATATCGCCGTCGCCATCTGGGGCATCGAGAGCAACTTCGGCAGCAACTTCGGCAGCATCCCGACCATCGACGCGCTGTCGACGCTGGGTTTCGACGGCCGCCGCGAAGACTGGGCGCGCGGCCAGCTGCTGGCGGCGCTGAAGATCCTGCAGAGCGGCGACATCGCCCGGGCCGACATGATCGGCTCGTGGGCCGGCGCGATGGGCCAGACCCAGTTCCTGCCGACGGCCTTTCTCGCCTATGCCGTCGATGGCGACGGCGATGGCCGGCGCGACATCTGGGGCAGCATGAGCGACGTCATGGCGTCGACCGCGAACTTCCTGGCGCGCTCCGGTTGGCAGCCGGGGCAAGCGTGGGGCGCGGAGGTCCGCTTGCCGCCCGGATTCGATCCCGCCCGTGCCGACGACGCGCTGCGACAGGCCACCGCCGCATGGGCGGCCGAAGGCGTTCGCACCATGAGCGGCGAGCCGCTGCCGGAGTTCGTCGACGGCGCGATCCTGCTGCCCGCGGGCGCGCGCGGGCCGGCCTTTCTCGTCGGCGCGAACTTCCGGGCGCTCCTGCGCTACAACAACTCGACCAGCTACGCGCTCGCGGTCGGCCTTCTGGCGCAACATCTCGTCGACGGGCCCGGCGTGCAAGCGCCCTGGCCGCGCGATCTGCAAGCGCTCACGCGCAGCCAGCTGCAGGCGCTGCAGGCGGCCTTGAACGAGCACGGCATGGCCAGCGGCAAGGCCGATGGCCAGATGGGCCCGGCGACCCGCGAAGCGCTTCGCCGCTATCAGCGCAGCATCGGTCTGCCGGCCGATGGCTATCCCAGCCTCGATCTGCTGCAGCGGCTGCAGCCGAAGGAGAACCCTCAATGAACGACGCGTCGGCCGACCGCCTCGCCGTGCGCGAGCTGGTCGAGAACTGGGCCCTCTGGCGCGACGCCGGCGACTGGGAACGCTTCGCCAGCGTCTGGCACGACGACGGCGTGATGATGGCCACCTGGTTCCAGGGGCCGGCCGCCGACTTCATTCGCGTCACGCGCGAGGGTTGGGCCCGCGGTGTCAGCATTCTTCACTTCCTCGGCGGCAGCTCGGTCGAGCTGGCCGGCGACCGTGCCGTTGTCCAGACGAAGATGACGATCTCGCAGCGCGGCGAGGTGCACGGCGTCAGCTGCGACGTCGTTTGCACCGGCCGCTTCGTCGACTTCATCGAGCGCCGCGGCGGCCGCTGGGGCATGGTGCTGCGCCAGCCGATCTACGAGAAGGATCGCATCGACCCGGTCGACCCCGCCGCCAGGCTCGAGCTCGACCAGGCCAAGCTCGCCCAGTTGCCGAAGGGCTATCGCCATCTCGCGTACATCCAGCTCGAGATCGGCTACACGGTCAAGCGCGACATGCCGCAACTCACCGGGCCGGAGGTCGAAGCGCTCTACGCGAAGGCGAAGGCGTGG
The DNA here is from genome assembly GCA_039936375.1 of Caldimonas sp. Lineage (GTDB taxonomy): Bacteria > Pseudomonadota > Gammaproteobacteria > Burkholderiales > Burkholderiaceae_C > Schlegelella_A. The sequence continues at coordinate 3,976 of JBDTIO010000106.1, forward strand.
CTGGCGGGAGGCTCGTTGAGCCGCTGACGACGAACCAGCCTCGACAAGCAGCGAGCCCTCAGGGCTTGCCCGGGTCGCGCACGTCGGGTGTCGATTCGAATTCGACGTTCTGCAGCTTGCCGCCGACCTTCTCGACCTTGCGAATGTAGACCGTCTGCACGATGTCGCGCGTCGCCGGGTCGATCGTGATCTTGCCGCGCGGGCTCATCCAGCTCATGCCCTTGGCGGCTTCGACGAACTTCTCGGCATCGGCATCGCCGCCGGTTTTCTTGAGCACCTCGGCGATCAGGTGCATGCCGTCGTAGCCGGCCACCGACATGAAGTTGGGGCGGTCGTTCGGGTAGGCCTTGGCATAGGCGGCGGTGTAGGCCGCGTTCTCCGGCGACTTGTGCACCTGCGAGTAGTGGAACGACGTGATGATGCCGACGGTCGATTCGCCGAGCGCATCGAGGATGTCTTCGTCGGTCAGGTCGCCGGTGGCGATGATGCGCACGCCGGCCTGGGCCAGGCCGCGCTCGGCGAAGCTCCTCATGAAGCTGATCGTCTCGGCGCCGGGCGGCAGGAAGAGGAACAAGGCGTCGGGCTTGCTGTCGCGAACGCGCTGCAGGAAGGGCGCGAAATCGGGGTTGCGCACCGGCACGCGCACCTCGCCCACGATCTCGCCGCCGGCGGCCGTGAACGTCTTCTTGAATTGCGTCTCGGCGTCCTGGCCCGGCCCGAAATCGGCGACCAGCGTGTAGACCTTCTTCAGCTTGTTCTTCGCTGCCCACTCGGCGATCGGCGCCGTGTCTTGCGGCAGCGTGTGCGAGACGCGCACGATGTAGGGCGAGCGCGCCGTGATTACCGAGGTGGCCGCGTTCATCACGACCATCGGCTTCTTCGCCTCGGTGGCCAGCGGTGCCACCGCGAGCGCGGCCGGCGTCAGGCCGAAACCGGCGAGGATGTCGACCTTGTCCTTGACGATCAGCTCCTGCGCCATGCGCTTGCTGACGTCGCCCGCGGTTCCGGGGTTGTCGTCGCGAATGATCAGCTCGATCTTTCGGCCGGCCACGGTGTCGCCGTTGGCCGCCAGGTAGAGCCGGATGCCGTGCTCGATTTGCTTGCCATAGGAAGCAAAGGGGCCCGACATCGGCAGCACCAGGCCGATCTTCACCGGGTCGGCGGCGAAGGCCTGCAGCGGCGCGCCGAGCGCGAGGGCCAGCGCGGATGCGGTCAACAGAAGTCTTCGTTGCATGGCTTCCCCTGAAGAGATGACGGGCATGGAGGGAGAGAACACGATTGTGGCGCCCGGCGGTTTCGGCGACAGTCGCAGCCATTTCCACGCTTCGAAGGCACTGAACCGTGTCCACGCTCACCGCGACCGTCGACGCCATGCCTCCCGCACGGATGGGCAGCTCCGACCGCGCCTTCTTCGGCCATCCCGCCGGCCTCGGCTGGCTCTCGTTCTGCGAGCTGTGGGAGCGCTTCTCGTTCTACGGCATGCAGGCGCTCCTGGTGCTCTACCTCACCAACTACCTGTTCCTGCCGCAGAACATCGGCAAGGTGGCTGGCATGGACGCGCTGCGCGGCCTCATCGAGCACGCCACGGGGCCGCGCTCGCCGCAGCAGCTGGCATCGGCCGTGTTCGGCCTTTACGCCGGCTTCGTCTACCTGACGCCGATCTTCGGTGGCCTGCTCGCCGACCGCGTGCTCGGCCGCACCAGGACGGTGGTCATCGGCGCGAGCCTGATGGCGCTCGGTCATTTCCTGATGGCCTTCGAGGCGAGCTTTCTGGTCGCCATCGTCTGCCTGCTGATCGGCGTCGGTTGCTTCAAGGGCAACATCGCGGCGCAGGTGGGCGACCTCTACGCGCCGGGCGACAAGCGCCGCGCCAGCGCCTTCCAGATCTTCCTGCTCGCGGTGCAGATCGCGGTGATCCTGGCGCCCATCGTCTGCGGCACGCTCGGCGAAAAAGTGGCGTGGCACTGGGGCTTCGGTGCCGCCGGCGTCGGCATGCTGATCGGCCTGGCGGTCTACCTGACGGGCCGGCGCTGGTTGCCGCCCGAGCCGGCGCTCGGCCGCAAGGCGAGGGCGGCCGAGGCCCGCACCGGCATGACCGGGGCCGAGAAGGGGCGCCTCGCGCTGCTCGTGGTGCTGCTGCCGGTGCTGATGCTCTCGATCGTCGGCAACCAGCAATACGGAAACGCCTTTCCGCTGTGGTCGCAGAAGTACATGGACCTGGTGCTGTTCGGCTGGCAGGTGCCGGTGACGTGGCTGCAGTCGGTCGATGCGGTGGTGAGCACGGTGACGATGCTCGCTTCGATCGCGTTCTGGCGCTGGTGGGCGCAGCGGCGGCGCGAGCCCGACGAGCTGACGAAGATGGCGCTCGGCTGCCTGATCGCCGCCGGCGGCCCGGCGCTGATCGCCATCGCCGCGGCCCTGGTCGAGACCACCCACGAGAAGGCGAGCCTGATCTGGACGCTCGGCTACACGATCGTCAACGACCTCGGCTTCGCCAACATCCTGCCGGTCGGTCTGGCGCTCTATTCGCGCGTCGCGCCGAAGCGGCTCGAGGGTCTGGTGATCGGCATCTACTACCTGCACCTGTTCGTCGGCAACATCTTCGTCGGCTGGCTCGCCGGTTTTCTGGAGACGATGCCCGGCCGCGAGTTCTGGGGCCTGCATGCGGCGCTGGTGGTTTGCGCGGGTGTGCTGATGTTCGGATGCAAGTTCGCGTTCGGGCGACTCCTCGCGCCCGACGACGCCGAATCGACGCCTATAGTTCGTCCATGACACACACCACCCGACGCTTCATGCCGATGGCTTTTGTCGGCACGCTGGTCTTCTTCGCCACTGCCGCCGCACTCGCAGCGCCGCGCGTCTCGGGTGGCCAATGGGAGCACGTCACGGTTCGCAAGGCCGATTCCTCCAAGTTCGCGGCCTGCATGAGCGACGCCGAAGCGGCCAGCCTCAACAGCGACAGCCAGACGGCGCGCGCCTATTTCGAGAAGCAGGCGCCGTCGATGCAGAAGGCAATCCGCTCGTTCGATCTGCAGGGCAATACGCTGTCGTACGTGATCGTCGTCGGCGATCGGACGATCGAGAGCAAGACGACCTTTCACGGCGACACATCCGAGACGTTCAAGACCACCAAGGGTCCCGCCGGAACCGATACGGTGACGATCAAGTCGCGCCGAGTCGGGCCCTGCGCCTGACGGGCAAGACTTGCGCGGCCCTGGTCGCCGCAGGATGATCGCTTTCCATGAGCTCACGTGATTCCTTCGATCCCCGGCGTCGGAGCGCGCTCGCCGCCGGGGCGGCTTCGGCCGCAGCGCTGCTGTCGTGGCCGCGAGTCGCGATGGCCCAGGAGGGCAAGGGCGGCAAGGTACGCATCGGCATCATCGGCGCCGGCCACATCGGCGGTACGGTCGGCGGCTTCTGGGTCAAGGCCGGTCATCCGGTGATGTTCTCGTCGCGCGATGCCGACCAGGTCGCGGCGCTGGTCGCCAAGCTCGGGCCGCCGGCCCGGGCCGGCTCGGTGGCCGAGGCGATCGATTTCGGCGAGGTGGTCTTTCTCGCGGTGCCGTATGCGGCGATGACGGAGATCGGCCGCGACTACGGAGCTCGGCTCGCCGGCAAGGTGGTGCTCGATGCCGGCAACGCCGTCGAAGCTCGTGACGGCGCCATTGCCGGCGAGGTCGAGCAGAACGGCATCGGCCTCACCTCGCAGAAGTACTTGCCGGGGGCGCGGCTGGTGCGCGCCTTCAACACGCTCGGCTACACCATTCTCGAGCGCGAAGCGAACCGCGCCGAGCCGCGCCTGGCCATTCCGATCGCCGGCGACGACGACGCGGCCGTGCAGATCGCCGCCGGGCTCGTGCGCGACGCCGGCTTCGAGCCGGTCGTCGTCGGCAAGCTCGCCGATGCCCGGCGCTTCCAGCGCGGCGGCCCGGGATACGGCCAGGCGGTGAGCGCGGCAGAGCTCAGGAAGACCTTGTCACTCCCGCCGTGACGTCGCTCGCCGGCTGGCTGCGGCGCGCCGTGCCGGCCACGCATCAGGAGCGCGCGGCAGCGCTCTGGTCGTTCGGCTATTTCTTCACCCTGCTGGCCAGCTACTACGTGTTGCGCCCGCTGCGCGACCGCATGGGCATCGCCGGCGGCGTCAACGCCTTGCCGTGGCTGTTCACCGCCACCTTCGTGACGCTGCTAGCGGCGCAGCCGATTTACGGCGCGCTCGTGGCCCGGCTGCCGCGCAGCCGCTTCGTGCCCATCGTCTACCAGTTCTTCGCTGCCAACCTGGCCCTGTTCTGGCTGCTGCTCACTCTCGGCATTGAGCCCGTGATCGTCGCGCGCGTCTTCTTCGTCTGGGTGAGCGTGTTCAACCTCTTCGCGGTCGCCGTGTTCTGGTCGTTCATGGCCGATCTTTTCACCAGCGAGCAGGGCAAGCGCCTGTTCGGCTTCATCGGCGCCGGCGGAACGGCCGGCGGCCTGCTCGGGCCGACGATCACGATCGCCCTCTCGGTGCCTATCGGCCCGGCCAACCTGCTGCTCGTGGCGATCGTGTTCCTCGAGCTCGCGGTGTTCTGCGTCTTTCGCCTCGAGCGAAGCGCCGGCGCTGCCGGCGGTGGCACGCCGCGCAACGATCAGCGCATTGGCGGTGGTGCCTGGGCCGGGGTGGCCGAGATCGTGCGCTCGCCGTACCTGCTCGGCATGGGCGCATGGGTCGCCTTGCTGTCGCTCGGCGCCACGGTGCTCTATCTCGCGCAGGCGCACGTCGTGGCCGAGGCGGTGCACGGCGCCGGGGCGCAGACGCGCGTCTTCGCGAGCATCGACCTCGCCGTCGGCTTGCTCACCTTGGCGACGCAGGTCTTCGCGACGGGCCGCCTGATCGAGCGCCTCGGCACGGGCGCGGCGGCAGCCACTTTGCCGGCCGTGTATCTGGTCGGCTTCGCCGCCCTCGCGCTGTCGCCGGTGCTCGCGGTCGTGCTCGTCTTCCAGGTGGCGCAACGCTGGGCCAACTTCGCCATCGCCAACCCGGCCCGCCAGGTGTTCTTCACCGTCGTCGACCGCGAGGAGAAGTACAAGGCGAAGAACCTGATCGACGTCGTCGTCTATCGCGGCTCCGACGCGGCGTCGGGCTGGCTGTTCGAGAGCTTGCAAGTGATGGGCATGAAGCTCGGCGCGATCGCCCTGTGCGTCTTGCCGGTCGCCGCGGCGTGGCTCTGGCTCTCGCTGGCGCTCGGCCGCATGCACGAGCGCCGCGCCGCGCGCCTTGGCGCGCCCCCTCCAGGAGACTGACCATGGCACCAACGCTTTCGCGCCGCAACTTCTCCGCCGCCGCTGGCATCGCTGTGCTCGGCTTCGTCGAGCCCGTGCGGGCCGACGACTTGCCCCGCACGCGCGCCATCCCGGCCACGGGCGAGCGCCTGCCGACGGTCGGCATGGGGACCGCCGGCGTCTTCGATCGTGACGACGAGACGACACGCCGTGCCGCGCTGCAGGTCGTCCGCGCGCTGCTCGAGAGCGGCGGCCGCGTCATCGACACGGCCTCGTCGTATGGAGACGCGGAGAGCGTGCTCGGCAACGTCGTCGCCGTGGTCGGCGGGCGGGGCCGGCTCTTCGTCGCCACCAAGGTCGAGGCGCTCGACGCCGACGAGCTGAAGCGCTCGCTGGCGCGCCTGAAGACGCCGAGGGTCGATCTCCTGCAGCTGCACAACGTTCGCGATGCGGCGCAATCGCTGGCCCAGCTCAGGGCCTGGAAGGCGCAGGGCCTGTGTCGCTATGTCGGCGTCACGTCCACCTACCATCACGATTTCGAGGCGGTGGAAGCGGTGCTGCGGCGCGAGAAACCGGACTGCGTTCAGATCGACTATTCGCTCGACGACCGCGTCGCCCAGGAGCGAGTCCTGCCGGCCGCGGCCGACGCGGGGGCCGCCGTGCTCACGGCGTTGCCGTTCGGCCGGGGCCGGCTCTTTCGGGCGGTGCGCGGCAAGGAGATTCCCGACTGGGCGACCGGCTTCGCCGCGAGCTGGTCGCAGTTCTTTCTCAAGTACCTGCTCGCCGACGAACGCGTCACTGTGACGATACCGGGCACCTCGAACCCGCTGCACATGGCCGACAACGCCGGCGCCATGCGCGGTCCGCTTCCCGATGCGGAGCAGCGGCAGAAGATGGTGTCGTTCGTCGACGCCTTGTAGTCGCGCTGCGCACGCCGCTGGGTCGGCGCGACGTTGTAGGCTTGCCGCATGGGCTCATTTCCTCGCTCCCTCGATCCGCTGCCGAAGGCGCTGGCCTTCGACGTTTTCGGCACCGTCGTCGACTGGCACGGCGGCATCGCCCGCGAAGCCGCACAGGTCGCGTCGCGACATGGCATCGGCGGCGACTGGACCGCGTTCGCCCTCGCCTGGCGCGCCGGCTACGCCCCGGCGATGGACAAGGTGCGGCGTGGCGAGCTACCCTGGTCGCGCATCGACGCGCTGCATCGCCTGATCCTCGACTGCATCGTCGACGCGCATGGCCTGGGCGCGCTGAGCGAGGCCGAGCGCGACCAGCTCAACCGCGCCTGGCATCGTCTGCCGCCGTGGCTCGACACGGTGCCCGGCCTGCTGCGACTGAAACGCCGCTTCACGCTGACGACGCTGTCGAACGGCAACTTCTCGCTGCTCACCGAGATGGCCAAGCACGCCGGCCTGCCGTGGGACTGCATCGTCTCGGCCGAGCTGTTCGGCCACTACAAACCTGACCCCGAGGTCTATCTCGGCTGTGCCCGCCTGCTCGACGTCGCGCCCGGCGAGCTGATGCTCGTCGCCTGCCACGTGGGCGACTTGCGCGCGGCGCGCGACAACGGCCTGCGCACGGCCTTCGTGCGGCGGCCGCTGGAGGCGGGCGCGGCGACCGTACCGCCGGCGTTCGACGGCGATGAATTCGATGTCGTCGCCAGCGACTTCGAGCACCTGGCCGACCTGCTCGCGCAATGACGACGACAACGCTTCGCGCGGCCCCGCGAGGCAAGGAGACCCCATGCGAGACAGCCGCAGACGCTTCGTCAACGCCACGCTCATGACGATGTCTTCACTGACGCTGCCTTCGTCGTTCGCCGCCGACGCCCTGGCCGCGCCCGAGAAGAAGCTGCGCATCCTCATCCTCGGCGGCACCGGCTTCACCGGGCCGTACCAGGTGCGCTACGCGCTGGCGCGCGGCCACAAGGTGACGCTTTTCAATCGTGGCAAGGAGCCGAAGGCGTGGCCGGGCGACGTCGAAGAGCTGATCGGCGATCGCAACACCGGCGACCTCAAGGCCCTGGAGGGGCGGCAGTGGGACGTCTGCATCGACAACCCGACGACGCTGCCGTTCTGGGTGCGCGACGCCGGTCTCGTCCTGCAGGGTCGCGTGAACCACTACGTTTTCGTTTCGACGGTCTCGGTCTATGCCGCGGACGACACGCCGGATGCAGACGAGTCGGCCGCGCTCGCCGCCTACGAAGGCAAGGACGCGATGGCCGAGACGATGCAGACGTTGCGCGACAGCAAGGACGAGCTCTATGGGCCGCTCAAGGCCGCCTCCGAACAGGAAGCGGCGCGGCAGTTTCCCAGCATCGTCACCGTCATCCGGCCGGGCCTGATCGTCGGCCCGGGCGACGAGACCGACCGCTTTACCTATTGGCCGGTGCGCCTGGCGCGCGGCGGCGAGGTGCTGGCCCCTGGTGACGGCAACGACCCCGTCCAGTTCATCGACGCGCGCGACCTCGCCGAGTGGACGATCCGCATGGTCGAAGTGCGCACGCTCGGCACCTTCAACGCGACCGGGCCGCAGCAGCCTCTGACGATCGCGGCCATGCTCGACGGCATCGCCGTTGCGATTCGTGCCGAGGCGCGCCTCACCTGGGTACCCACGTTGTTCCTCGAAGCGCAAAAGGTCTCGCCATGGAGTGACCTGCCGGTATGGGTGCCCGGCCAAGGCGACAGCGCCGGCTTCGCGCGGCGCGACATCGGCAAGGCCCTGCGTGCGGGCCTCACGTTCCGAGCGCTTGCGACCACGGCGGACGACACGCTCGCCTGGTTCCAGCAGCAACCTGCCTCGCGCCAGGCGAAGTTGCGCGCCGGCTTGCCGCCGGCGCGCGAAGCCGAGCTACTGGTGGCGTGGAAGGCGAGCGGGAGCGTTGGGCACTAGGCCGCTCGCGCACAGCGTCATGGCGGCGGCGATCGGGATGTGTCGCTGACCGCCTGCACGGCGCGACGAAACTCCATCGGACCCTGAATGCCGGGGAACGCCTCGCGCGTGCCGCCGCTTCCGGTGACGACGATGTCTCCGTAGCCGAAGAGCTTGCCGAGGAAGCTCTGGTTGACCGCGATCGCCTCGATCTTGTTGAGCAGGAGCTCGACCGAGCGAGTCGTGAAGACGCCAGCTTTCATCATCACGCGCTTGTTGGTGACGGCAAAGTCGGAAGACTGTCGCCTGATGATCGCCGGCAAGAGCGCGAGCACGCCGATGGCCAGAGGAATCCAGGCGAGGTGTTGCCATTGACCTTGGCCCAGGTACCAGGCGAGCGGCACCAACACCACGACGAAAAGCAGAACCGGCGGAAGGAGAACCAGCCAGTGCAGGCGCGTCCGGTAGACGACGCGTTCGCCGTCGATCAGATTGCTGTCGATGTAGCTCATCGTTCGAATCCTGGGTTTCAAGAAGGGCCACGACGCAGATGCCGGGCGAGGCTCGATTGTCGGCAAATTTGCGTCCTGCAACGGACGAAATCCTTGATCGCACTGCCCTCGGCCTGCGCTGCGTTCCGATGTGGCGATGGCCGTCGCCGACAATTCCTGCATGGCCGACATCGACCCCGAGAGCTCTGCGGCGATCAACGAGCCGCGCTTCTGGCGGGCCGACGGCTGGACCGCCCGCGTCGTCAAGAACGAGGACGACGAGGGCTGGGCGGTCGAGATGGTCAAGGAAGGCGAGCCCGAGCCGGCGCTGGTCGGGCCGTGGACCATGGGTCGCGACAAGAAGAATCCGAAGCCGCTCGACAGTGCCGCCTTCCACACGCTGGTGAAGACCGCCGCCGAGGTGCTGCGGCGGCACGAACAGCACACTCAGGCCGAGCAGCACAAGAGCGTGACGGTGACGGCGGCTTCGGGCCGCGTCACGGTGAAGCTCGACGTGGTGGCCGACGAGGACGACCCGCACGCCACCCTGAGCGCACTCGATGCGCGGGGCGAGGAACTCGCGCGCGTGCGCGTCGGCCCGGGGGCTTTCGGCTGAGTGCGCAGGCCGCCTCGGCCTGGATCGACAACGAATTTTGCCGGCCCGATTGACGAGAGTTCAGGGCAGCGCAGCGCGCTCGAGCTCGCGCGCCGTCAGCCACAGGCGAACGTCGAATTCGAGCTGGTGATAGTCGGGTTCCATGTGCGTGCACAGCGCGTAGAACGCCTTGTCGTGGTCGCGCACCTTGAGGTGCGCCAGCTCGTGCACGACGATCATCTTCAGGAACGGCTCCGGCGCCCGCTTGAACAGGCTGGCAACCCGGATCTCGCGCTTGGCCTTCAGCTTGTTGCCTTGCACCCGCGACACGGTGGTGTGCGTGCCCAGCGCCTGCCGTACGACATGCAGCGTCGGGTCGTACTGCACCTTCGAGAGCGGTGCCGCGC
>JBDTIO010000107.1:0-2642 GCA_039936375.1 Caldimonas sp.
GGTTGCAGGCGAGCGCGATGGCGATCATGACGCGCTGGCGCATGCCGCCGGAGAACTGGTGCGGGTAGTCGTTGACGCGCTGCTGCGGCGTCGGGATGCGCACCAGCGCCAGCATCTCCACCGCCCGATCGAGGGCGGCCCTGCGGCTGAGGCCTTCGTGCAGCCGCAGCGACTCGGCGATCTGCTCGCCGACGCTGTAGACCGGGTTCAGCGAGGTCATCGGCTCCTGGAAGACGATGGCGATCTCCTTGGCGCGAACGCGGCGCATCTCTTCGCTGCTCGCCTTCACCAGGTCGCGCCCCTGCCACAGTACCTGACCGCCGACGATGCGGCCGGGCGGCATCGGCAAGAGCTTGAGCACCGTCATTGCCGTCACGGTCTTGCCGCAGCCCGACTCGCCGACGACGCTCACCGTCTGGCCGCGCTCGATCGTGATGTCGACGCCGTCGACAGCGTGCAGCCAGCCGTCGTCGGTCTTGAAGTGCGTCTTCAGGCCCTTGATCTCGAGCAGCGGCGGTGCGGCGGCGGCGGATTCCTGCGCCTTTGCCTTCGCCTGCGAACGCGAGGTCATGAGGATCGGCGGCATCGGTCCTGGCATCAGAGCACCTTGCGTGGGTCGAGCGCATCGCGCAGTCCGTCGCCGACGAAGTTGATGCACAGCACCGCGAGGAAGATCGCCGTGCCCGGGAACAGCGCCCAGTGCGGCGCGATGTCGAGGTATTCCTTGCTGTCGAAGAGGATGCGGCCCCAGGTCGGAATGTCCGGCGGGAAACCCAGGCCGAGGAAGGAGAGGGTGGACTCGGCGATGATTGCCGCGGCCACGTCGATCGTGCCGGCGACGATCACCGGCCCGAGCGAGTTGGGCAGGATGTGGCGCACGACCTGGCGCGGCACCGAGGCCCCCAGCGCTCGCGCGGCTTCCACGAATTCCTTCTCGCGCAGCGAGAAGAACTGGGCGCGAACCAGCCGCGCCACCGGCATCCAGCGAAAGCCGCCGATGACGACGACGATGAGGATGAAGACGCCGACTTCGGGACCGAACATGCTCTTCAGCTTCTCGCGGAAGAGATAGATGAGGATCAGCAGCAAAGGCAGCTGCGGCAGCGACAGGAAAAGATCGGTCAGCCACATCAGCGCCGCATCGACGGCGCCGCGCGAGATGCCGGCGATCGAGCCGATCGTCACGCCGACGAACATCGCCATCAGCATCGCCGCCAGGCCGACCGAGAGCGAGATGCGACCACCGTAGAGCATGCGCGCGAAGATGTCTTGGCCGAGGTCGTCGGTTCCCATGGGATGGGCCAGCGTCGGCGTCTTCAGGCGGGCAGTGAAATCGATGTCGTTGATCGAGAGTTTCCAGAGCAGCGGCCCGAACGCGACCATCAGCACCATGACGACGAGCACGACGAGCCCGACCACGGCGAGGCGGTGGCGCAGGAAGCGCCGGCCCGCCTCGGCCCACGGCGAGACGCCGCGCGCGCGCGGCGCGAGCACCGGCGTGGCGCTAGCGGTAGCTAATGCGGGGGTCGAGCCAGCCATAGAGCAGGTCGGCGATCAGGTTGAAGAGGATGACGAGGCAGGCGAAGACGAAGGTCACCGACATGATCACCGGCGTGTCGTTGCGCAGGATCGCGTCGATGAGGAGCGAGCCGATGCCCGGCACGCGGAAAATCTGCTCGGTGACGATGGCGCCGCCGAAGACCTGCGGCATGGTCAGCGCCACCAGCGTCACGACCGGAATCAGTGCGTTGCGCACGACGTGCTTCATGATCACGGCGCGCTCGCGCAGGCCCTTGCTGCGCGCTGTCGTTACGTAGTCGAGGCGAATCACGTCGAGCATCGCCGAGCGGACGTAGCGGGTCCAGCTGGCGCCCTGGAAGAGGCCGAGCACGAGCACCGGCATGATCGACTGCTTGATCATCTGCACCCACCACGCCCAGCCGGTGGCGGCGATGTCGGCGCGAAAGACGAAGGGCAGCCAGTCGAGCTTGATCGAGAACAGCAGGATCAGGAGCAGCCCGGTGAAGAAGGTGGGCAGCGAGAAGCCGGCGAAGGTGAGCGTGCTGGCGATGCGATCGAACCAGGAGTACGGCCGCGCCGCCGAGTAGATGCCGACCGGCAGGGCGATCAGCAGGGCGACGACCTGCGAGGCGCCGATCACCGCCAGCGTCACCGGCAAGCGGCCGAGGATGAGCTTGTCGACGTCGATGCGGCTGATGAAGGAAAAGCCCCAGTCGCCCTTGAACATGGCGAAGAGCCAATGGAAGTAGCGCAGCCAGATCGGGTCGTCGAGGCCGAACTGGTGGCGCAGATGCTCTGCGACCTCGGGCGGGATGTTCGGGTTGAGCGTCATCTCCCCGAATGGGTCGCCGGGGGCGAGCGCCAGTATCGTGAACAGCACGACGCTGATGCCGAGCAGGCTCGGCAGAGCGATCAGCAGCCGCCGCAGGAGGTAGTGCCCCACGGCAGCGGCGGCAGCTTCTCTTTCGGGATCGTCGAGTCAGCTCAGCCGGTGACGCCTTCGCGGTACCAGTTCTGCAGCGCCGAGAAGTCGAGGTCCCAGCCTGAGAGCGAGGTCACCAGGTTCAGGGCACCTCCTCGCACGCGCGGCCGGCTGATGAGCGGAACGATGATGTGGTCGT
>JBDTIO010000108.1:0-3805 GCA_039936375.1 Caldimonas sp.
CAGCGCCAGCTACGCCTTGCTCTCGAACGCGATCGACACCTGGGACTTCAGCCACGACGGCCGGGCGCTGCCCGACACGATTCCCGACCTCGCCGCGGCGATGGCGCAGCAACCCACCCTGCGCACGTTGTCGCTGGCCGGCTATCACGATCTCGCCACGCCGTTTCATCAGACCGAGCTCGACCTCACCCGCCTCGGCGTACAGCCGCGCCTCGCCACGCATGTCTATCCCGGTGGGCACATGATCTATCTTGACGACGGCTCGCGGCCACTCATGAAGGCCGACGTCGTCGCTTTCATCTCGGGAGCGCCGAGCTTGTCGGTGGCATCGCGATCTACGTCGATCGGACCGGCGGCCGTCACTCCGGCATCGGCTGCCGGGCAAATTCCGGCGCCTGCGCGCGAGGCCGCAACGCCGACGACAGGAATCGATCGGCGCACTCTGCCGCAAGGCGGCGACCCTATGTTGCCACTGACGCTGCGCCATTCAGCGCCCGTTCCTTCGCCACGCGGCGCGGCGCTCGACGCGCTCGTCGCGCGAAAGATCAGTGAACGAAGGGCCAATCCCTACCGGTAGACGTGCTCGCCGCGATGGCTCTTCCAGGAATTCTCGAAGAAGCTCGCGTCTTCGTCGTTCTTCGGGCGCACCGCCATCAGGATGCCGCCGTCTCGAATGCCCTGGTCGTATTCCTTGACACGCTCTTCGGGAATGCCCCAGCCGATCAGCGCGCCGACGATGCCGCCGGTTGCCGCGCCGGCACCGGCGCCGGCAATCGCCGCGGCCAACGGCCCGGCGATGACCAGGCCGAGGCCCGGCAGGGCGATCGTCGTTCCGACCGCGGCAATGGCCGCCGCGATGGCGCCGAGACTGCCGCCGATGGCGCCGCCGATGCCGGCCCCTTCGGCCGCCTTGTTGCCCAACTCCGTTTCGCGAACGGGCGTCGCGGTACCGAAGTGGCGCTTGCGCGTGTCGTCGGACATCAGCACGTTGACGTCGTCCCGGGTATAGCCGCGATCGGAGATCGACTGGTAGGCGCGCTCGGCGCTGTCGCGATCACGGAAGAGCCCGGTGAGGATGGGTTTGGTCATCGTTTCCATTGCGCCGCTCCTGGTTGGCTTTGTTCGTCCAACCGAGCGTCGCAGATGGCAACGAGACGCTGAAGCGGCCCCGGCCGCCCTGCCGGGTCGTCGGGGCGGCGCCGCCGCCGTCGGTCGGCTCCTACAAGCGTGGCGAGCGTGGCTGCTGACGCCGTGCCGCGGCCCGGACACGCACCAGGCGAATGACCGGCACCGTCAGCATCACGCAAACCGACGCGGCGAGCGCCATCGGCAGCATCGAGCCGGTGACGTTCATGGCCCAGGCGCCGCAGAGCAAGGTCAGATGGCCGAGGGCATAGAGAGCGAGCGGCCTGGCGACGCGGGTCGAAGCGGACGGCGCCATGGCCGGCGCGCTAGACGCGGCCCCAGGTTGCCCAGTATGCCGAGCCGCCGGCCAACGTGGCAGCGACGGCACCCCAGGCCCAGTCGATCAGGCTGAGCCGCACCGACCAACCGCGAACGATCGCCATGTTGGTGAGGTCGTAGGCACCGAAGGCGGCCACGCCGAGAACGGCCGAGCGCAGCAGCGCCTCGCCCCAGCCGGCGGGCGGGCTGAACAGCACCAGGTAGGCGAGCGCCAGCGGATAGAGAAGGTAAAACGCCAGGACCGGAACGACACGCACGGAATCGGCCATGAGATCGCCCATCTCGCGCTTGTACAGATCCTTCGCGACCACGCCGAGCCAGATCGCATCGAGGGCGACGATGACGGCCAGCACGACCCCATAGGCGATGCCGAACTGGGCGGCGCTGAGTCGCGATCCGGGCATGACTATTTGCGACCGTTGTCGAGCTGGAAGTCGCCGCGGTGCAAGCGGACATCGCGATCGAGGGCGCGCATCGACGACTGGCGCGGCAGGAACGCGCTGAATTTCCTGCGTGAAAGCATCGGCGGAATCGGCCTCGGCGGTCAGGGCTTGGGCTTGGCCTGCGCCGTCCAGTCCTTCAACGCGCCCAGCGTCTTTTCGACGTGCCGGCTCGGGTTCAGGCTCTGGTAGTCGTAGATCACCTTGCCGTTGGGCGCGATCACGTAGGAGATGCGGTTGGCGTAGTCGGGGCGCAGCATCATCACGGCGTCGTAGGATTTCATGATGCTCTGGCTATTGTCGGCGGCGACCGGAAAGCGGCCCTGGCAGGCCTGCACCGAGAACTTGCCGAGGGTGTCGATATCGTCGCTCGAAACGCCGATCACGGTGGCGCCCATTGCCTCGAATTTCGGGATGGATTCCGCGAACTCGTGGGCTTCGATCGAGCAGCCGACCGAAAAGGCGGCCGGGAAGAAATAAAGAACGACCGGGCCCTTGGCGAGAGAATCGGCGAGCGAAAACTTGTAGACCTTGCCGGCCAGCGCGGCCTGCGCTGTAAAGTTTGGTGCTGCATCCCCGACATCCAATGCTGCGTAAGACGCTGGCGTCAACGAAAGCATGAACATCATGAACGCAAGAATCTTCTTCATGGCGGACTCCGATCTGTCGCGTTCTTCATCTTACGAGAAACGCGGTGCTGACAACGCATACGGGTCGGCGCGCCCCGCGGATGCCTGGCCCGAACCGGCATGGCTGCGCCGCTTGGGCAGGCAGGTCGCGTGCATCGCTCTGGCCGCCTTCGCGCTCGGCCTGGCCGGCTGCGGCACCTTGCCGGCCAACGTCGGGCGCACCGATACGTCGGCTCTTCCGCCCAACCCTGACAGTCCCCTGGTCAAGATGTCGGAGCGGTCGCTGCCGGCACCGGACCAGACAGGCGTGCGGCTGTTGCCGCTCGGTGCCTTCTCCCTCGATACCCGCATCCAGCTGGCGCAACGCGCGTCCTCGTCGCTCGACGTCCAGTACTACCAGTTCGAACCCGACTCCACCGGCCGGCTCCTCATGACGGCGCTGCGCGACGCCGCCGTGCGCGGAGTGCGGGTGCGGCTCCTGGTCGACGATCTCTACACCACGCAATCCGATCCGTTCCTGCGCGGCCTGGCGTCGTTTCCGAACGTCGAGGTGCGCCTCTTCAACCCGTTCTGCTGCGCCCGCAGCCGCGGCGTCGCGGGGCGCTACGCCGCCTCGATCTTCGACTTCGGCCGGCTCAACCACCGCATGCACAACAAGATGTTCCTTGCCGACGGCGTGATGGCCGTGGTCGGCGGCCGCAACATCGCCGACGAGTATTTCCTGCGCAGTGCCGAGTCGAATTTCGTCGACATGGACGCGTTCGTGATGGGCGCGGTGGTGCAGGACATGTCGAAGATCTTCGACCGCTACTGGAACAGCGAGGTCGTGTTCCCGATCGACGCCGTCGGCGATCGGGGCACCGACAAGCTGGCGCAGCAGAAGGCCTTCGATGCGACGATGGCGAGCCTTCCGCCTTCGTTGCCGGCCGATCCGCCGGCGACCGACGTGCTCGGCTACGGGCCGCTCAGCGAAGACTTCGACGCGGGCCAGGTCGGCCTGCAATGGGGCAAGGCCCGGGCCTTTGCCGATCCCCCCGAAAAGCTGCTCTCGAAGACGCCGAAGATCGCTTTCGAGACCAGCGTCACCAACAACGTGATGATGCAGGTCTGGCAGGCCAAGAGCGATCTCGTGCTCACCTCGCCTTACATGATTCCGGGCGACATGGGGATGCAGTCGATCCGCAACCTGGAGAAGGAGCACGTCAAGGTGACGGTGATCACGAATTCGCTGGCCGCCACCGACGAGCCGCTGGTGCACAACGGCTACGCGCG
>JBDTIO010000109.1:0-5438 GCA_039936375.1 Caldimonas sp.
CACCAGGCCGCCGATGACCGGCAAGACGATGACCCAGGCGCCCAGGTGATGCGTCGCCGGCGAGGTGGCCCGAAAGGACAGCGTCTGGAAGAAGAACAGGTTGGTGAAGAAGTGGATGACCGCCAGCGGGACCCACGCACCGATCGTGCTGAGGCCGCCGATGACGATCGCGAACAACGACAGGATCAGCAGGCGGTCGTGCGCCGAGAAATCTCTTCTGTGCATCCGGGAAATTGTCTGCTGTTTCGGGCCGGCGCCGAGGGCGGCCGTCGCGGGCGGCGCTGCACCCCGCGCCCACTCGGGCATCGATGCAGGTGCGCTGTGCGAACTTCCGCTCAGTCGCGACGGGGCGGCGCCGTCGGCCCCTGGAAGGCGCCGGCGCGCAGCGTCAGCACCAGCGTATCGCGGTGGCCGAGGCCGGCGAGCGGCTGGATCGGCGTGCTCTCGTGAATGACACGGGCATCGTCGAGCAGGAGACAGGTCCAGGGCTCATCCATCGTGAAGCGCAGACCGGTCGGACCGTCGGCATCGAAAACGCGCGTCTCGCCACCCTTGATGCCGGTGCGCTCGACGAGCACGACGGCGACCAGATCGACGCCGTCACGATGCGCGCCCTCGGGCGTCGGCCGGCCGATGCCATCGGACGTGTCGATCCGGAACTGGTGCGCCTCGACGAACCAGGGCTGCTCGCCGCGCAGCGACGACGCCAGCCGGGCCACTGCGCGCAGCATCTTCCGCCAGGCAGCGCTGCCGGTCACGGCCGCATCGATCGGCTCGAACCAGCGCTCGAGGCCGCCATGCAAGGCGTTGTATTCGAGCGGTTGCCAGTGGGCGCGATGCGGCACGGCTTCGATGTCGCTTGCACGCACGACGAAGCACGAATGGCGCCGCCGCCGATAGTGACCACCGTCGCGAAGATAGTCGTCGAGAGGCAGATCGCTCCAGGTCGGGCGCAGCGCATCGAAGTCGAGGGTCGAGGTCGACGTCAGCGAAGCGAAGCCGCGCGGATCGAGCACCGCGTGGCCGGCGTCGCGCAGCGCCGGAGCGACTCGATCCGGTGGCGTGATCGGCGCGGTGAACGGCGGGCGACTCATGGCCCCCTCACGCGAAGCGCTGGCGCGCCAGCGCCGCGCCCTTGCCGAGGGCCGCGAGCTTGGCCTCGGCCACCTCCCGGCGCATCGGCGCCAGACCGCAGTTCGTGCAGGCGATGAGTCGCTCTTTCGGCACGAAGCGCAGCACCTTGCCGATAGTCTCCGCAATCTCTTCGGGTGTCTCGATCACATCGGAGGCGACGTCGATCACGCCGACCATCACCTCCTTGCCATCGAGCAGGCGCATCAGGTCAGGCGGCACGTGCGAATGGATGCATTCGAGCGAGACCTGGTCGATCGAGCTCTTCGCGAGGGCCGGGAACACCTGCTCGTATTGGCGCCATTCGCCGCCGAGCGCTGCCTTCCAGTCGATGTTGGCCTTGATGCCATAGCCGTAGCAGATGTGCACCGCCGTCTTGCAGTGCAGGCCCTCGACGGCGCGCTCGAGCGCGGCGACGCCCCACTCTGCCGCATCGGCCATGTAGACGTTGAATGCCGGCTCGTCGAACTGAACGACATCGACGCCGTCGGCCTCGAGCGCCCGCGCTTCCTGGTTGAGCAGCTCGGCGAAGGCGAACGCCAGCTTGATCCGGCCCGCCTTGCCTTCGCCGTAGAAGCGGTCGGCGACGGTGTCGACGATCGTCATCGGCCCCGGCAACGTGAACTTCAGGCGCTTCGCGGTGTGCCGGCGCGCCAGGCGCGCCTCTGTGGCGTGCACCCGGCCGGCGAGGCGCAACGGCCCGACCACCTGCGGCACCATCGCGTCGTAGCGGTTGTCGCGGATGCCCATCTTGACCTTGTGCTCGAAGTCGATGCCCTCGACCCGTGCCAGAAAGCCGTGCACGAAGTGCTGGCGTGACTGTTCGCCGTCACCGACGATGTCGAGGCCGGCGTCTTCCTGCACCTTCAGCCAGAGCAGCGCCGCGTCGGCCTTGGCCTGCTCGAGATCGGCACCCCGGGCCTTCCACTCCGGCCAGAGCTTTTCGGTTTCGGCAAGCCAAGACGGCTTGGGCAGGCTGCCGGCGATGGCGGTGTCGAACATGAACGAACCTTTCGATCGAAGATGAAGCGGCGCGGCAGCGAGGTTTGATACCGTCGCGGCCGTGAACGACGAGAACCGCATCGCGCTGCCGAAGCCTCAGGAGCCCTTGCCCGCGGCCCACCGGATCGAGGTTCTCGACGTGCTGCGCGGCTTCGCGCTGCTGGGCATCTTCATTATGAACATGCCGAGCTTCGCGCACTCGATCTTCACGCCGTCGCCGGCCGAAAGCGGCAACCTGGACGGCGTCGTCGTCGCGCTGCGTGAGCTGCTCTTCGCCGGCAAGTTCAACCTGATGTTCGGCATGGTCTTCGGCATCGGCTTCACCCTGCAACTCGGCCGGCTCGAACGGGCCGATCCGCAGCAGGCCACGCTCGTCTACGTGCGGCGGCTGACGGTGCTGTTCGCGATCGGCTTGCTCCACGCCGCTTTGCTGTGGATGGGCGATGTGCTCGTCGCCTACGCGGTGCTCGGCTTCATGCTGCTGGCGATTCGCCGCGTGCCCGATGCGGTATTGCTCGCGCTGGTCGGCCTTTGCCTCGTTTTCCCCGCCGTCTCCGACGTCCTCTCGACGCACCTGTTCTCCAACGAGACGACGATGCTCGCGACCTTCGAGTTCTATCAATTCGCGGGCAGCAACGACATCGCGTTCGGCCAGGGCAGCTTCCTCGACGCCGTTCGCGAGACGCTGCGCGTCTTCGCCTGGGCCTACGCAACGCCGATGGGGCTGTTCACCGTCGTCGGGTTCTTCGTCCAGATGGCGACCGGCATCCTGATCGGCTTCTATGTCGGGCGCCGCGGCTGGATCGAACGGGTGGCGTCGCTTCGGGGGCCGCTTGGCCGCGCCCATTGGGCCGCACTGGCGATCGCGCTCGCTGCAGGCGGCCTGTGGTGGTGGCTCGGCGGCACGGCCGCTTCCGAGGCAGGAGACAACGTTCCCGCCGCGTTGGCGCGCACGATCGGCCGCGCCGCGCTGATGTGCTTCTATGCGCTGACCGTGGTCCGTCTCGCGACCCTGCCCGGCCCGGCAAGAGCGCTGCACATCTTCACCTACGCCGGCCGCATGCCGCTCACCAACTACCTGCTGCAGACGCTGATGGGTCTCTTCATCTTCTACGGCTGGGGCCTCGGCTTCTGGGGCGAGACCACGGCGCTCGCCGAGCTGCTGCTCGCCGTCGCGCTCTATGCCGGCATCCAGCTGCCGCTGAGCGCCTGGTGGCTCGCGCGCTTTCGCTACGGGCCGGTCGAGTACGTGTGGCGGCGCCTCACGTACGGCCGGCTGCCACGCTAGGGCTTGCCGGCGGCTTCAGCGCGAACTCCTCGGCCAGCAGCGCATACGAGCGGCGCCGCACTTTCGGGTCGTGCGCCCAGGTGTTGATGACGACCTCGTCGAGCAGGAAATCGGTGGCGAGCTTACGCAGCTTGTTGCCGACGGTTCGGGCCGAGCCGACGAAAGCCTTGCTACGCATCGGCGCGAGCATCGTCGCTTCGCCGTCGCTGAAGCCATGCCGGGCGATATCGTCGGGCGACTGCAGCGGCCCGAGGGCGCCGCGCTGACGGTCGACGCGCCAGCGGTCGCGCGAGAGCGCCAGGTGGGCAGCCTCTTCGTCGCTGTCGGCGGCGAGCGCCCAGATGCACAGAGTCGACTGCGGTGCCGGGTGGCGCTCGCTCGGCTGGTAGCGGGCGCGATAGAGCGCCATCGCCTCGCGCGCCCCTTCGCCGTCGGTGAAGAAATAGGCGAAGGCATAGGGCAGACCGAAGTGCGCCGCGAGTTGGGCGCCATAGTCGGAGCTGCCGAGAATCCAGATCTCGGGCGCGTGCGGGCCGAGCGGGTGCGCGGTGATGCCTTCGTGCGTGCCGAGCGAGGTCCATGCGTGCAGGTCGCGCACCTGGATCGGAAAATCCTCGGCCGAGTGGCTCGCATTCGGATTGAGCGCGCGTGCCGTTCGCATGTCGCCGCCCGGTGCCCGGCCCAGCCCGAGATCGATGCGACCGGGCGCCAGCGCCTCGAGGACACGGAACTGCTCGGCCACTTTCAGCGCGCTGTAGTGCGGCAGCATGACGCCGGCGCTGCCGATGCGGATCGTCGACGTTCGCGCCGCGATGGCCGCCATGAGGATCTCGGGCGCCGAGCCGACGATCGTCGGCAGGCCGTGGTGCTCGCTGACCCAGAAGCGCGAATAGCCGAGCTTCTCGCAGTCTTCGGCGAGCGACAGCGTGTCGCGGATGGCGGCGTCTTCGCTGCTGCCGGCGAGCGAGACGGATTGATCGAGAACGGAGAGCTTCATGTCGAGCTGGCCTTTGTCGCGATTGTTTCCCGGGGCGCACGGCCGAGGACGCTGGATCGGGTTGGGCCGGACATCACGACACGCCGGCGACGGACGATATGAACGATCTTCAGCCTTCAGGGTGCGTCGGGTCGATCCAGCGCACCGTCTCGGGCTTTTCGACTGGCTCGATGTCGAGATTGACGGCGACGGCCTCGCCGTCGCTGCGGCAGAGCACGCACTCGAGCGTCTCGACGCGGCTGGCGTTGATCTCCTGGTGCGGCACGTAGGGCGGGATGTAGATGAAGTCGCCCGGGCCGGCCTCTGCAGTGAACTCGAGCGCGTTGCCCCAGCGCATGCGGGCTCGGCCCTTGACGACATAAATCACGCTCTCGAGCGGCCCGTGGTGGTGCGCGCCGGTCTTCGCGTCGGCATGGATGTGCACGGTGCCGGCCCAGAGCTTCTGGGCGCCGACGCGCGCGAAGTTGATGGCCGCCTTGCGGTCCATGCCGGGCGTCTGCGCCGTGTTCGAGTCGAGCTGGCCGGCGGCGACGACGCGAACGCCGTCGTGCTTCCAGGGTGCGGTCGTGTCAGGGGAATTCGAGTTCTCGAGCGACATGGTGCTGCCTCGTGTACATTACGACCACAGTTATACGCAAGACAGTGGTTTGTTCGTGATTCTCGTTCCACCCACGCGGTCCTCGCGGCGGGCGTTTGAAATCCCCCTGATCGGTTCTTGAGTGTCGCTGCATGCGCCGCATGTGCGGCGCATTCATTTGCAATTGATTGGATATTTACCCATGACGACCCCCACCCAGACCGGCACCGTGAAGTGGTTCAACGAGAGCAAGGGCTTCGGCTTCATCGCGCAAGACGCGGGCGGCGCTGACCTGTTCGCCCACTTCCGTGACATCACGGGCAGCGGTTTCAAGACGCTCGCTGAAAACCAGCGCGTCGAGTTCGAAGTCAAGCAAGGCCAAAAGGGCCTGCAAGCCGCGAACATTCGCGTTCTTGCCTGAGCTTCGGTAGACCTCGGGCTTC
>JBDTIO010000110.1:0-3278 GCA_039936375.1 Caldimonas sp.
TGCCGAGCAGCGTCTCGGCGTTGCTCATCAGGCATTCGGCGCCCGAGCCGTCGCTGAAATTGACCTCGCCGCAGCGCGCGAACATCGGGTTGATGAGCCACGGGTCCATGCCGAGCAGCTTGGCGAACTTCTTGGCGACCTCCTCGTAGGCGGCGAAGTGGTTGGTCTTGCGCCGCACCGCCCACCCGGCATGCAGCGGGGGCAGCACGTATTGCTCGTGCAGGTGCTCGAGCACGCGCGGAATGCCGGCCGACAGGTCGTTGTTGAGCAGGATGGTGCAGGGATCGAAGTCCTTCAGGCCCAGGCGGTTCCTCGTGCGAACGAGCGGCTCGACCGTCAGCGAGCTGCCGTCGGGTAGCGGCACCGAGGTCGGCGCGGTGATCGATTCGTCGAGCGTTCCCAGGCGGACGTTGAGGCCGGCCTGGTGGAAGATCTCCATCAGCCGGGCCACGTTCATCAGGTAGAACGAGTTGCGAGTGTGCCTTTCGGGAATGAGCAGCAGGTTCTTCGCTTCCGGGCAGATCTTCTCGATCGCCGCCATCGCCGCCTGAACTGCCAGCGGCAGCATCTCGGTCGTCAGGTTGTTGAAGCCGCCCGGGAAGAGGTTGGTGTCGACCGGCGCCAGCTTGAAGCCGGCGTTGCGCAGGTCGACCGATGTGTAGAACGGCGGCGTGTGCTCCATCCACTCGAGGCGGAACCAGCGTTCGATCGCCGGCAGCGATTCGAGGATGCGCTGCTCGAGCTCGTTGATCGGGCCGGTGAGCGCGGTGATGAGGTGAGGGACCATGGTTGGCGCGCTCTGGGGGCAGGCGGGCGAAGAAAGAGCGAGGATTCTAGGCATATGGGGTGCCCGGGGTTTGCCGCAAGCACCGTGCGTCGGGCGAAAAAAGGGCCGCCTCGCGGCGGCCCTGGACGCTGGAGAAGCGTCGCGATCAGTTGTGATACGCCGTTTCGCCGTGCGAGGTGATGTCGAGGCCTTCGCGCTCGTCTTCCTCGCTGACGCGCAGGCCGATCGTCATGTCGACCAGCTTGTAGGCGATCAGGGCGACGACGCCGGACCAGACGATCGTCACGCAGATCGCCTTGAACTGGATCCAGACCTGGTCGACGATGCCGGCCGAGCCGACCGTCATCGTGACCCAGTCCGTCACCTGGCCCGGGCCGGCAAGCAATTGGGTGTTGAAGACGCCCGTCAGCAGGGCGCCGACGATGCCGCCGACACCGTGAACGCCGAAGACGTCGAGAGAGTCGTCGGCACCGAGCAGCTTCTTCAGCCCCGAGACACCCCAGAGACAGGCAAAGCCGGCGACAAAACCGATAACCAGGGCACCCATCAGGCCGACGTTGCCGCAAGCCGGCGTGATCGCTACCAGTCCGGCAACGGCACCCGATGCGGCACCGACCATCGACGCCTTGCCGCCCTTGAACAGAACTTCCCCGAGACACCACGCCAGGACGGCGCAAGCCGTGGCCGAGAAGGTGTTGATGAAGGCGAGAACCGCAGTACCGTTGGCTTCGAGCGCGGACCCGGCGTTGAAGCCGAACCAGCCGACCCAGAGCAGCGCCGCACCGACCATCGTCAAGGTCACCGAGTGTGGCGTGAAGGCTTCGCGGCCGAAGCCGATGCGCTTGCCGACCATGAAGGCGCCGACCAGGCCGGCGACGGCAGAGTTGATATGCACCACGGTGCCGCCGGCGAAATCGAGCGCGCCCCATTGCCAGATCAAGCCGGCCTTGCCGGTCGTCGCATCGACGACGGCTTTGCTCGTATAGGCGTCAGGCCCCTCCCAGAACCAGACCATGTGCGCGATCGGGCAGTAGCTGAAGGTGAACCAGAGCGCCATGAAGACGAGTACGGCCGAGAACTTCATGCGCTCAGCGAAGGCACCGACAATCAGGCAGCACGTGATCGCCGCGAACGTCGCCTGGAACGCCAGGTACAGCAGCTCGGGCAGCACGACGCCCTTGCTGAATGTCGCCGCAGTGGAGAAGGCGCCCGTCGAGGGCGTGAACATGTCGTTCATGAAGACCCGCGAGAACCCGCCCACGAAGGGACTCAGGAAGCCACTGCCTTCGGTGAAGGCCAGGCTGTAGCCGTACAGGCACCACAGCACGACGATCATCGAGAAGGTCACGAAGACCTGCATCAGCACCGACAGCATGTTCTTGCTGCGGACGAGGCCGCCGTAGAACAGCGCCAGCGCCGGCACCGACATCATGATGACGAGTGCGGTGGCGACGATCATCCAGGCGACGTCGCCCTTGTTGGGCACCGGGGCCGATGCCGCCGCCGCGGCGGCGGATGCCACCGATCCCGAGGCGTCGGCCGCCGAGGCGGCGACCATCGGCGTCGAGGCGGCCATGGCGGCGGCCGCTGGGGAAGCAGCGTCGGAGGCGGCCTGGGCGACCGCGCTCTGGCTCGAGACCAGGGCGAGCAGGCTGAAGAAGAAGGCGATGAGGAGTTTGTTCATGGCGGTTGTTCTTGTCGGCCGGTTAAAGGGCGTCTTTGCCGGTCTCGCCGGTGCGGATGCGAACGACCTGCTCGAGCGCCGAGACGAAGATCTTGCCGTCGCCGATCTTGCCGGTGCGCGCCGAGGCCTCGATGGCCTCGATGACACGGTCGACGATGGCGTCGTCGACGGCGGCTTCGATCTTCACCTTGGGCAGGAAATCGACGACGTACTCGGCACCTCGATAGAGCTCGGTGTGGCCCTTCTGGCGGCCGAAGCCCTTGACTTCCGTCACCGTGACGCCTTGAACGCCGATGGCGCTCAGGGCCTCACGCACTTCGTCGAGCTTGAACGGCTTGACGATCGCAGTCACCATCTTCATTGCCCTACTCCCTCCGAAAGAACGTTTGGATGCGGCGGCGCCGATCTGGCGGCGCGCGCCGCGAGGTTTACATCGTTTTGCTGAGCGTGATGATGGCGCGCGTGCTGTTGGCGTCGCCGTAGAAGTCCACCTCGATGTTGCCGGCGAAGCTGATGTTCGAGTTCCAGTTGCCGACATAGAAGCCGTTCGCCGTCCAGTCGAAGCCCGCCTGAACCGCCGGCGACCAGCCTTTGAGCGTGCCCTGGTCCTGGCCGCGGAACCTGTAGTTGCTGGTCACGTTGTGTTGCCCGTGAACGCCGCGAGGATCAGAAATTTCTTCGTCATCGAGGGAGCTCCTGCAGAGTCGTTGCGGTTGGGGTGCGCTTTTGCACGATGCGTGCCAAGCACCGTGCCGCGGGTCGCACGTGCGTCTGCCCGCCTTCGCGCAGGTGCGGTCGTCGTCAGGC
>JBDTIO010000111.1:0-5329 GCA_039936375.1 Caldimonas sp.
CGTCGTCGCCCGGCGCATCTTCAGCGTCGTCGGCGCCGACGACGCTGCCGGCGTGGAAGCGGTGCCAGTGGGCGGCGGCGCTTGAAGTCCCAGTTTGTCGAGCAACGATCCCATGATGAGCGGCGCCTTCGGTGAGGGGGCGCCGAATATCGCTCAAACGCCAAGACCCCGACATCGCCAGGATTGGGGGCGTCGGAGCAGGCTCTGGGCTACGCCAGGCGGAGCAGCCGCTTCGCGTTTTCCTTCAGGATCAGCGGCCGCACTTCGTCCTTGAAGCCGGCCTCGGCGAAGTCCTTCAGCCAGCGGTCGGGCGTGATCAGCGGGAAGTCGCTGCCGAACAGGATGCGGTCCTTGAGCAGGGTGTTCGCGTACTGCACGAGCTGCGGCGGAAAATACTTCGGGCTCCAGCCCGAGAGGTCGATCCAGATGTTGGGCTTGTGCATGGCCAGCGAGATCGCCTCGTCCTGCCAGGGCCATGATGGATGGGCGATGACGATCTCGATGTCGGGAAAGGCGATCGCCACGTCTTCGAGCAGCATCGGGTTCGAGTTCTGCAGCCGCAAGCCGCCGCCGCAGCGCATGCCCGAGCCGATGCCCGAGTGGCCACTGTGGAAGATCGCCGGCAGCTTGTGCTCGGCGATCACTTCGTAGATCGGCCAGGCCATTCTGTCGGGCGGCAGGAAGCCTTGCACCGTCGGGTGGAACTTGAAGCCCTTGACGGCGTGCTCCTCGATTAGTCGGCGCGCTTCGCGGGCGCCGAGCTTGCCCTTGTGCGGATCGATCGAGGCGAAGGCGATCATGATGTCGGCGTTCTGCTGCGCCGCGTCGGCGATCTCCTCGTTGGGAATGCGCCGCCGCCCCATCTGCGTCTCGGCGTCGACCGTGAAGTTGACGAAGCCGATCTTCTTCTCGCGATAGAACGCGATTGTCTCGTCCATCGTCGGCCGCTTGCTCGAGCGGAAATACTTGTCGGCAGCGCGGTCGTACTCCTCGCCGTAGTTGTCGAACGGGTTGCGGCACGACACCTCGAGGTGGGTGTGGATGTCGATGGCGACGAGGTCGGCGTGGTTCATGGAGGCAGGGGCTCCTGGGCGCCGCGCCGCACACGTGGTGGACGGGCGATTAAGTTAATGGAGATAACCATTGCACGAAAGCATGTTCGATCTTATGCGGACGAATCTCCATCGGGTAAATCCTTAAGTAGCTCCCCCAAAATGCTTACTAAGATTAACGAATGAAATCATCGCCCGACGCCGCCGTGTCAGCGCTGTCGGCGGCCCTCGGCGTGCTCGACCTGCTGCGCATCGAGCCGCTCGGCGCGGTGCTGCACATCCGATTGCATCGCCCGGCCAAGCGCAATGCGATCAACGATGCGCTGGTCGCGCAATTGCACACCGCGTTCGTCAACCTGCCCGAGGCGACGCGCGCCGTCGTCCTGAGCGGCGAAGGCGAGCACTTCTGCGCCGGGCTCGACCTCTCGGAGCTGTCGGCGCGCAGCGTCGCCGAAGGCATCGTCCATTCGCGCTCCTGGCATGCGGCCTTCGACCAGATCCAGAACGGCCGCGTGCCGGTCGTCGCGGTGCTGCACGGCGCCGTCGTCGGCGGCGGCCTTGAGTTGGCGAGCGCGTGTCACGTGCGCGTTGCCGAGGCGAGCACCTTCTACGGCCTGCCCGAAGGTCAGCGTGGCCTCTTCGTCGGCGGCGGCGGCTCGGCGCGCGTGCCGCGCCTGATCGGCGTTGCCCGCATGAGCGACATGATGCTGACCGGCCGCGTCTACGGCGCCGAGGAGGGGATGCAGATCGGTCTGTCGCAGTATCTTGTCGAAGCTGGCAAGGGCGTCGAGAAGGCGTTCGAGCTGGCGGCGCGCATCGCCGGCAACGCGCCGCTGTCGAACTTCGCCGTCATGCACGCGCTGCCGCGCATTGCCGACATGAGCCAGGAGCACGGCCTGTTCACCGAGTCGCTGATGGCCGCGATCGCGCAGGGCGACGATGCAGCCAAAAGCCGCATGCAGGATTTCCTTCAGGGCAAGGCGGCCAAGGTGAAGATGGCGTGAGCGCTGCGCCTGTTCCCCGCTACCGCCCGCTGCCGCTCGGTGGCTCGCTCGCGGCGACCCTCGAAACGCGCATCGATGGCTCGACACTCGTCGCCTCGCGCGAGGCGCTCGCGCCTTACGCGGCGCGGCTCACCGATCGCTTCCTGCATTGGGCCGAGGTCGCGCCCGATCGCACGCTCGTCGCCAAGCGAGTGAACCGCGGCGACTGGCGGCGCGTCAGCTACGGCGAAGCGCTGAGAAGCGCGTGTTCGATTGCGCAAGCGCTGCTCGACTTCGGTGTCTCGGTCGAGCGGCCGGTCGCCATCCTCTCCGACAACGACATCGAGCATTTGCTGCTCGCCCTCGGCGCGATGCTCGCCGGCGTGCCCTACGCGCCGGTGTCGCCCGCGTATTCGCTCGTCTCGCAGGACTTCGGCAAGTTGCGCCACATCCTCGGCCTGCTGACGCCGGGCCTCGTCTTCGCGGGCGGCCCGGCCTACGCCAAGGCGATCGAGGCCGTCGTGCCTCGTGATACGCCGGTCGTGTTGACCGAGGGGGCGATCGAAGGCCGCACGACGATTCCGTTCGCCCGCGTGCTGCAGACGAAGGCGACGAGCGCCGTCGACGCGGCGCACGCCCGGGTCGGCCCCGACACCATCGCCAAGTTCCTCTTCACCTCGGGCTCGACCAAGCTGCCCAAGGGCGTGATCAACACGCAGCGCATGCTCTGCGCCAACCAGCAAATGATCCGCCAGTGCTTCCCGGCGCTGGCCGAGGAGCCGCCGGTGCTGGTCGACTGGCTGCCGTGGAACCACACCTTTGGCGGCAACCACAACGTCGGGATCGTTCTCTACAACGGTGGCACGCTCTACATCGACGAAGGCAAGCCGACGCCGGCGCTGATCGGTGAGACGCTGCGCAACCTGCGCGAGATCGCGCCGACCATCTACTTCAACGTGCCCAAGGGTTTCGAGGAGATCACCAACGCGCTCGAGACCGACGCGCTGCTCAGGAAGACACTGTTCTCGCGCGTGAAGATGTTCTTCTTCTCCGGCGCCGGCCTGGCCCAGCCGGTGTGGGACAAGCTGGATCGCCTGGCCGAGCAGGAGTGCGGGCATCGCATCAAGATGCTCACCGGCCTGGGCATGACCGAGACTGCGCCGTTCGCCATCTGCGCCAACGCGTACGACGTGAAGTCGGGCCACATCGGCCTGCCGGCGCCCGGCCTCGAGATGAAGCTGCAACCGTGTGGCGACAAGATGGAGGTGCGCTACCGCGGCCCGAACGTCACGCCCGGCTACTGGCGCGCCCCCGAGCAGACCGCCGAATGCTTCGATGCTGAAGGCTTCTATTGCAGTGGCGACGCCGCCAAGCCGATGGACGCAGCCGCGCCAGAACGCGGCTTCATGTTCGACGGCCGCATCGCCGAAGATTTCAAGCTCTCGACCGGCACCTTCGTCTCGGTCGGCCCGCTGCGTGCGCAGATCATCGCCGTCGGCGATCCGCTGGTGCAAGACGTCGTCATCGCCGGCATCAACCGGAGCGAGATCGGCATCCTCCTCTTCCTGCGCCTCGACGCCTGCCGCGACTACACCGGCCTGGCGGCCAATGTGCCCGCGCACATCGTGCTCGGCCACGAGCACCTGCGCGCCTTCCTGCAACGCCTGATCGACACGCTGCACTCGCGCGGCACCGGCAGCGCCACGCGCGTGGCCCGCGCGCTGGTGCTGGCCGAGCCGCCGTCGATCGACCGTGGCGAGATCACCGACAAGGGCTCGATCAACCAGCGCGCGGTGCTGACGCATCGCGATGCCGACGTCGTGCGCATGTACCTCGGCCGCGATCGCGACGTGATCGTGCCGCGGTCGCACTGAAGGAACCGCGCTGAGGGGCGACGCCATGGCACGCACCACTCACTACGCCGTCACCGTCCAGTTTGGCGACTGCGATCCGGTTGGCATCGTCTTCTATCCGAATTTCCAGCGCTGGATGGACGAGGCGTCGTTGTCGTTCTTCATGCAGTGCGGCGTGCCGCCCTGGCGCGAGCTCGTGAAGACCCGCGGCATCGTCGGCACGCCGCTGCTCGAGATCGCGACCCGCTTCGTCACCGCTTCCACCTACGCCGAGACGCTCGACATCGAAACCTGCGTCGAGGAATGGCGGGCCAAGGTCTTCGTGCAGCGGCACAAGATACGGCGCGGCGAGACGCTGATCTGCGAAGGCACCGAGATGCGCGCCTTCGTGCGGCGCGACGCCGACAACCCCGATCGCCTGCGCGCCATGCCGATTCCCGAAGACATCAAGGCGATGTGCAGCTGAGGCTGCACTGGCGCCATTTTTTCTTGCCTCGCACCGGAGACACTCTTTGAGAAAAAATCAGCGGCCTGTTCGCTGCACGCGCGCTTGCTTTCGGTGCATGGACACGGGTGTCGACGCGCTGATGAATCCTCCACGCTCACTGCGTTCGCTGCCCTTCGAGGGGGTGCCAGCGCCCTTGGCGCGGCGCGGCGGGCGCTGAATCCGGTCGCCCACGATGGACCTCACCACCGCCGGCATCCTGCTGCTCGACGGCGCCACCAACGGCGCCATCTACGCCTTGCTGGCGCTGGCGATCGTTCTCGTCTTCACGGTCACTCGCGTCATCTTCATTCCGCAGGGCGAATTCGTCGCCTACGGCGCGCTGACGCTGGCGCTGCTGCAACTCGGCAAGGTGCCGGGCACGATCTGGCTGCTCGGCGGCCTGGCCGTGGTGGCGGCCGCGATCGATCTGGTCGACGCGATCCGGCGCGGCTTGCCGGCGACGGCGATATTGCGCGGGATGCTGCGCACGTTGCTGGCTCCGATGGCTGTTGCCGCATTCACGGTCTGGGCGGCGCCGCAGCATTTCCCGCTGGTCGTGCAGAGCGCGCTGACGCTGGCGATCGTCACGTTGCTCGGGCCGCTCATCTACCGCCTGGCCTACCAGCGTCTCGCGGATGCGTCGGTGCTGGTGCTGCTCATCGTCTCGGTCGGCGTGCACTTCGCGCTCACCGGGCTCGGCCTCGTCTTCTTCGGCGCCGAGGGCTTTCGCAACCCGAGCTTCTGGGACCAGCGTTATTCGTACGCGTCGATCAGCATCTCGGGCCAGACGATCTGCATCTTCGTCGCCTCGATCGTCCTGATCGTCGCGCTTTTCGTCTTCTTCGAGCGCACCTTGCGCGGCAAGGCCCTGCGCGCGACGGCGGTCAATCGTCTCGGCGCACGCCTCATGGGCATCTCGACCTCGGGCGCCGGCAAGCTGAGCTTCGGCCTGGC
>JBDTIO010000112.1:0-6733 GCA_039936375.1 Caldimonas sp.
CATTACGTTCGTGCCACCGGCGACATGACGCTGCTCGACGAGAGCGTGCCGTTCCTCGAAGGCATCGCCGTGCCGCCAGGCGCCGAGGACGTGTACTACGCACCGGACAGCAGCGCCGACACGGCATCCATCTACGAGCATTGCTCGCGCGCCATCGACCGCAGCCTACGCGTCGGCGCCCATGGCCTGCCGCTGATGGGCAGCGGCGACTGGAACGACGGCATGAATCGCGTCGGCTACGAAGGCCGGGGCGAATCGGTGTGGCTCGCGTGGTTTCTCTGCGACGTCGTCGCCCGCTTCGCGCCACTCGCCCAGATGCGCGGCGAGACGGCTCGGGCGGCTCGCTGGATCGAAGCGATGCGGGGCTGGCAAGGCGCGCTGCAACGCGCCGGCTGGGACGGCGAGTGGTACCGCCGGGCGTTTTTCGACGACGGTTCGCCACTCGGCTCGAGCGTCAACGAGGAATGCCGCATCGACCTCATCGCGCAGGCCTGGGCGGTTCTCTCGCACGCCGCACCCGAGCCGTTCGCCAAGCGGGCGATGGCGTCACTCGACGCTCGCCTGATCGACCGCGAAGCCGGTCTCATCAAGCTGCTCGATCCACCGCTTCGTTTCGAACTGCCGAGTGCCGGGTACATCCAGTCCTATCCGCCCGGCGTTCGCGAGAACGGTGGACAGTATTCGCACGCCGGCGTCTGGGCGCTGATGGCTCAGGCCGAGCGTGGCGACGCCGAAGCCGCTTACCGATACTTCGGCTACCTGAGCCCGGCGCATCGCTCTCGCCATCCGATCCGCGGCCCCGCCTACGAAGCCGAGCCCTACGTCATGGCCGGCGACGTCTATACCGCGGCGCCCTACGTTGGTCGCGGCGGCTGGAGCTGGTACACCGGCTCGGCGGCGTGGTTGCAGCGCGCGGCGATCGAATCGATGTTCGGCTTCGCCCAGCATGGCGACGAAATTTCGTTCACGCCGTGCCTGCCGAATGCCTGGAACGACGCCGAGATCACGCTGACCCGTGACGGCCGCAAGCTACGCGTTCTGTTCGCCCGGCCGAGCGACGCGCCAGCCGCCGAACAGGCCGCTGCCTATTCGGCGGTGCTGCTCGGAACAGGTGAGCGGCTGCACTGGTCGGCCCTTGCGGATGGGGCCTGCTACCTTGTCGTGCTCAAGGCCGCGGCGGTGACGGCAGAAGAACCCGAGCCGGCCGTGGCGAGCGCGCCGCAGGTCTGACGTCGCGCGGCGGCCCGGCACTCTCCTACAGTCGCGTACGCGACGCTCCGATGCAGCGGAGCGCGAGGCTTGCTTAAAGTCGAGACAGCGCCAGCTCCCTTCCCTCGCCATCCTCTAAACACCGCTGCGCAAGGAGAAACGACATGCTCAAATGGGCCATCCTGTTCGCCATCATCGCCCTCGTCGCCGGCATGTTCGGCTTCACCGGCATTGCCGCCGGTGCCGCGGGCATCGCGAAAATCCTGTTCGTCGTTTTCTTGGTGCTGTTCGTTGCAGTTCTGCTCTTCGCGCTGCTCGGTGCGAAAGCGATCTCGAATCGGCAAGGCTAGGCCATGAAGACTTCCCAAGCTTCCGGAAAGGTGCAGAACATCCCGGCTACCGGCGAGACGCGGCTACGCCTCGACACAGGTGCCCTGGATGCCGCCAAGCGCAGCATCGAGAAAGGAGCCGTGACGCCGAGTTACGGCCCCTGGCGTGAAGACATCATCCAGCTGCTCAACGACGCCCTGGCGACCGAGATCGTTTGCACGCTTCGCTACAAGCGCCATCACTTCACCGCCAAGGGGCTGGCCTCGCCGAAGATCGCCGAGGAATTTCTCGTTCACGCGAACGAAGAAACAGCACACGGCGACATGCTCGCCGAGCGCATCGTCCAACTCGGTGGCGAGCCCGATTTCGCACCGACGACGCTGACCGAGCGCAGTCACGCCGACTACGACGCCTCGCTCGACCTGCAGGCCATGATCCGCGCGAATCTCGTCGCCGAGCGTGTCGCCATCGAGGCTTATAGCCAGATGATCACCCTCATCGGCGACAAGGATTCGACGACTCGACGTGTTCTCGAATCGATCCTCAGCCAGGAGCAGGAACACGCCGAAGAGCTGAGCGACTGGCTGGCCGACTAGCGGCGCGCGCATGACGGCCGAATCGAGCATGGTCGGCGCGACGAAAGTCGCCGTCCTGCTGGCAGCCGGCACCCTGATCGTCGGCTGTTCGACTATGCACGGTCAGCCGCACTTAGGCGGCTACGTCGACGACGCCTCCATCAGTGCGAGGATCAAGTCGGAGATGGCAGCCGACAAAAACGTGGATCTGGCGTCGATCACCGTAGAGACGACGAGCGGCACCGTTTTGCTGTCGGGCTTCGCCCGCGGCCCGGTCGAGAAGCAGACGGCCGAAAGCATCGCCGTCAAGATCAAGGGCGTCAGCCGGGTCAAGAACGAGATGGCGCTGCGGCCCTGATCGGGCCGCGCCCTGCGGTCGTCAGCGCGGATCAGACGGCGGACATTGCGGCGGCGCGCCGCGACGCAAGGCGAGGAGGCCATCGCCGATGCCGTCGGCAAGCCGGATGACGGCCCGCCGGTGTGCCGCCGCCAGCTCAGCCATCCCCGCGGATGCGGCTTCGCGATAGAGCCACTCGCACCGCGTCGTTGCGCCTGCCGAGAGGCCCGGCTGCAGCGTCCACGAGCCCTCGATGCGCGCCTCACGCCCGGGCAGGGAATCGAATCTACGGATGTCGATGCCGATCCGCATCGGCGGCGTGGCGCCCGCGGCCGTTCCACGCGCTTCGACGGCACCGGCATGGACGGCCAGCTCTTCCAGCAAGGCCTGACGGAGCTCGTCGCGCAGCGGACTGGCCCAGCGATCCTGTTCGAGCGAGGCCAGCGAGCCGTCGGCCAGCTGCACCAGCCACTGCGGCTGATCCACCTGGGCAGGCAAGCGAACCTGCTCGAGCGCGATCGGCACCATCTCCGCAGCGGCGGCAGCGCTGCGCGGTGCAAGCTGCGACGGCATCAGACTGTGCAGATGGATCGGCGGACCCGCCGAGGCGCACGCGCCCAGGGCAAGAACGGCGACGAGCAACGGTGAAGCGAAGGCGATGAGGTGATGGGTTCGGCGCATAGTGCAGCCCCCGTTCAGCGCTGCGGCACGGTCGGGTCCCCCGGCTTGCCGCGCAGGATCGACTCGGGGTGCTGCTGCAGATAGTCGGACAACACGCGCAGCGAGCGCGAAGCGCGCTGCAACTCGAGCAAGGTCTCTTCGAGGTTGTGCTGCACCGGCGCGTTCGGATCAGTGACATTGCGGTCGAGGCTGTCGAGCGAGGCCTGCGCCTTGGTCAGCGTTTTCTGAACTTCGACCAGCGACTTCTGCGCTTCGGGCGTCAGTTGCCGAATGGCCTGGCTGGCACCTGCCAGCGTCGTGCGCAGGTCCTTGCCGATCTCGTCGAACGGGATCTTGCTGACCTTCTCGATGATCTCGGCGATCTGCGGCTGCACCTCGCTCAACGTGCCGGGCACGGTCGGCAGCGTCATCGACCCGTCGGCATCCATCGCCATTCGCACCGGCTGCTTGCCGACGAAATCGAGCGCCACGTAGAGCTGGCCCGTCAGCAGATTGCCACTGCGTATCTGGGCGCGCACCCCGTTGGCTACCAGCTGCTGCAGCACGATCGCGTCGGCCGGCCGGCCCTCGGCGGGCGTTGCGGCCTTCAGCAAGGCATTGCGCAGCGGGCCGAGCCGCAGAGGATAGATGTCGGCCAGCACCTCCACCGGAAAATGCTTGTGCGGACCGACGTATTGCAGCGCGATGGCGGTGACGCGGCCGATCTCGATGCCGAGCAGGTCGACGGCCGCGCCTTCGCTCAGGCCGCGCACTGACTGATCGAAGACCATGCGGACGTGCACTGGCGAACCATCGGGCGGCGCCAGGGCGCTGTGCCGATCGCTGTAGAGCGTGAAGGTCGTGTTCTCGGGCGCCGGCGGCAAATGGCCGGTACCGGGCAGGCTCTCGAAGGCCAGGCCGCCGGCCAGTACCGACGCCAGCGTCTGCGTATTCAGGGTCAGGCCGCTGGCGTTGACGGTGAGGTCAATGCCGCTCGCATTCCAGAAGCGGCTCGCCGAAGTGACCAGCCTCTGGTACGGCGCCTCGACGAAGATCTTGACCGAGAGCTCGTCGCTTGTCGGGTCGAGCGTGTAGGCGACGACGCGGCCGACGCGGGCTCGGCGATGGAAGACGGGCGAGCCGACGTCGAGCGAGCCGAGATCGTCGGAGCGCAGCTCGAAAATCGAACCGGGCTCGCCGCGCAGGACCAATGGCGGTGCTTCGAGGCCCTTGAACTCGCTCTGCGAACGCTTGGAGACGCCCGCATCAGCGGCGATGTAGGCGCCCGAGAGCAACGTGCCGAGACCACTGACACCGCCGACGCCGATTCGCGGTCGCACCACCCAGAAGACCGTGTCCTCGACGGCGATTCCCGAAGCCGAGCGGTTGAGCTGAACGCCGACGACGACCCGCTTGGCGTCACCGCGCAACGACACCGACGAGACTTTTCCGATCACCACTTCCTTGTAGCGGACATCGGTCTTGCCAGCCTCGACACCTTCGGCTGAGGCGAACTCGATCTCGATTCGCGGCCCGACCAGGAACACGGTGCGAAAGAACAGGGAGACGCCGATGGCAATCGCCACGACCGGCAGCAACCAGACCAGCGAAACGCTCCAGCGCCGCGCCTTGGCGACGCGCGGCTGCGGCAGGTCGGCGACAGCCACCGCGGGCGGCAGAAGAGCGGCATTTGCCGGCGGATCAGTCGGTGCGTCGGCCATCTTTCCAGATCAGTCGCGGGTCGAAGCTGAAGGTCGCCAGCATCGTCAGCACGACGACGGCAGCGAAACAAAGAAGGCCGGGTCCAGGCCGCGCGCTCGCCAGCGGACCGAAGCGGACCGTGGCACCGAGGAGGATGACGACGTAGACGTCGAGCATCGACCAGTGGCCCACCATCTCGATCAACCGGAAGAGCTTGGCCCGCTCCAGACGACGCCAGCCAGGTGCCCGTCGCACGGTCCAGGCGAGGAGCGCGAGAACGCCGATCTTGAACACCGGTACGACGATGCTGGCGATGAAGACGATCGTCGCGAGGCCCCACGAACCATCGACCCAGAGCTCGTGAATGCCGCCCAGCAGGGTGTGCTCCTCACGATCCGGAGCCTGCACGGTAATCAGAACCGGCAACGCGTTGGCCGGCACATACAGCACAGCGGCGGCAATGACGCAGGCCCACGTGCGCTGCACGCTCATCGGCTTGGTTCGACGCAGCACGTGACCGCAGCGCGGGCAGCGCTGAAGCAGACCGCCCGAGTCGTCGGCACCGAGGATATCGGCAGTGACGAGGCCACAACTTTCGCAACCGAGGACGCGCGGCGCGGCCGCCGCGTTGGCAACGAGAGCGGCGCTCATGGCACCTGCCACCAGAGGTGCTTGGTGCCGACGGACTCGATCGCCGCGAACAGCAAGGTGACCGCGCCCAGCGCGAACAGGCCCGGACCCGGCGTCGCATCGGCGAGCGAAGCCAGGCGAACGAGCGAAAGAAGAACGCCGATCGTGAAGACCTCGACCATGTTCCAGCGGCTCGCATGGTGCAGCGCGCGAACGCAGAGCGCGAAGCCGCGCGGCACACGTCCCACGACCAGCGGCAACAGGATGTAGAGCCTGAGGGCGATGAAGAGCGCGGGAGCCAGCACGGCCGTGATGGCGACCACCGTGGCAATGATTTCCTGACCCTCACCCCACGTTGCGACGATGGCCTGCGGCAACGTCGCCGACTTGGCTGCGCCGCGAAAGTGGAGCGAAAGCACGTCGCTGCTGATGCCGATGCAGAAAGCGACGGCAGCGGTCACGGTCAGGGCGAGGACGGTGGGCAGGTGGAAACGGTGGCCGCGACCGAGAACGGCTTCGCAACGAACGCACCGGGCGACAAGACCGCGCTCGAGCGGACGCCAGCGATGCGTCATGTCGCATTGCTCGCAAACGACCAGCGCGTCACCTTCACGGCCCATCGCACAAGCGCTCCCGCCGCGCCATGCGGCCGAGGCCGATTATCACGGTGCTCGAGCGAGGTCCGGCGACGGCTCAGTCGCCAGCGCGTACAAGCGAAACCTTGCGCGTCGCAAAGTACCTGGGATGCGTCACCGGCGTTGCTGCAGCGGTGCGCAAGGCGACCGCTTCCGCCATGGCCTCGCTGCGGCGTTCGGCAGCGTGGGTCACCGCGCCCGCCACCACAAGGTAAAAGACGACCACCAGCCCCAGGGCGGACACGGCCGCGACGACAGTGGCGGCGTGGCGAAGCAACGGCACGGAGGCGGTGCCCATGCCCTTCATGCGCCCACTCGCCTGTCGCGAAGCCGCTCGGCTACGGACGATGAGACACGCCTGAGCTGCGTCGGCTTGCGCTTGGTCGGGTTTCGGCCCGGCGGCAAGGGCGACGATTTCCCTGATCTGCCTTTCGGGCGCGGCTCGATGGCTGCCACATCCGGCGACGAGTTGAAGAACCAGCGGACGAAATAGTCTATCTGATCGGTCAACGTTGTCATGCGATTCTCCAATGCGAAACATTACGCGTGGCGCTCCGAGGCGTGAGCCAGCAAGGCTCGCTGCTTGTCGTCAGACGTTGCCTACTCGGCGCAGCGTCGGCATTTGAGCGCGTCGGCGCGACGCTTTCCTACAGTCT
>JBDTIO010000113.1:0-2514 GCA_039936375.1 Caldimonas sp.
GTGGCGACCCCGCGCCCGATAATCCCCGCCGATGCAAGGACTCCAACTCACCGCCGACCTGCGCGGCTGCGCTCTGTCGCGGCCGGCAATGACGAACACCGCGGCGCTTCGCCAGGTCTGCTTCGACGCGGTCGCGAGCGCCGGGCTGCAGGCTGTCGGCGAGTTGTTCCATCGCTTCGTGTCGGCGCCGCAGATCGGCGATGCGCCGAGCGGCATCACCGGCGTCGTCCTGCTCGCCGAGTCGCACCTCGCGGTGCACACCTGGCCCGAACTCGAGGCAGCGACGCTCGATGTCTATGTCTGCAACCTCGGTGCGTCCGACAACTCCGCCAAGGCCCACGCATTGATGGACGCCATGCTGATCGCCTTCGCGCCGACCAGCGTCGAGCGTCAGGCGCATCGTCGCGGCGAGTTGCGCACGCAGGCAGCTTGACACCAGGCATGAAGGCGATCGTCCTCGCCGCCGGCCGAGGCTCGCGGATGCGGCCGCTTTCCGACCACACGCCGAAGCCGTTGCTCGTCGTGCACGGCAAGCCGCTGATCGAGTGGCATCTCGAGGCACTGGCGGCGGGCGGCGTGCGCGAGGTGGTGATCAACACCGCCTGGCTCGAGGAGCAGATCGTCGCCACCGTCGGCGATGGCGCGCGCTTCGGCCTCGCGATCACGTACTCGATGGAGGGCCGCGACCACGGCGGCGCGCTCGAGACCGCGGGCGGCATCGCCAACGCGCTGCCCTTGCTCGGCGACACGTTCTGGGTCGTCTCCGCCGACGTCTACGCGCCGGGCTTTCGCTTCAGCGCCATGACGGCACCCGACTTCGCCGCGAGCGGCCGGCTCGGCCGCCTGTGGCTGGTGCCCAATCCCGACTTCCATCCACGCGGCGACTTCGGGCTCGGCGCCGACGGCCTCGGACTCGCCGAGGGCACCGGGCCGGACGGGCAGCGCTGGACCTACGCCAACATCGCGCTGCTTCGCGCCGAGATGTTCGCGTGCATCGCGCCCGGCGCCGTGGCGCCGCTGGCGCCGCTGCTCTACGCCGGCATGCGCGCGCGCCGCATCGCCGCCGAGATCTGGCGCGGCCCCTGGGTCAACGTCGGCACGCCGGCGCAGCTGGCCGCGCTCAACGCGGAGGCGCCGACCGACGCGCTCGCTGCCGCGCCGCCCGACGCTCCAGCTGCGGCATGAATGCGTAAAAGCCGCAGACCAGCAGCACGCAAGCGGTACCGATCCAGCCCCAGACGCTGATCGTCAGCCAGTCGAGCTCGGACGGCGGCGCACTCGGGTGGCCACCCTCGGACGGCACGAACGCGAGCGTGCGCGCGTCGTCGGCCATCGGCGCCTTCATGCGCGCGAACACATCGATCGCCGGCGCCGGCGCGCCGCCCTGCACACGCACCAGGAGAACGCCCTCGTTGCTGCGCAGCGCCTCCTGCACAGCGCGGGCCCTGGCGTTTTCGACCGACAGCAGCAGATGCACCGGATCGCCTTCCTTCCAGCCGGTCTCGACAATCGGGACGAGCGCAGTCTTCTCGCTGTAGTTGCCCTACGTGCGCGTCACGACGTGGTCGCCCAGCAACCGCCCGCGCAGCGCGAGGTGGTCCCCCTCGGTGACATGCAGCGGCACCGCCGCGGCGAGCGTCAGCGGCGTGTAGGCCGCCGCTGCGTCGATGTTCTGCCCGTGCGCTTCCCAACTGGCCCAACCGAAGGCCGCGCCCCAGACGATGGCGTCGACGATGACGAACCCGACGACGGCCGCGGCGAGGCGGGAGGCCATCGTCGGAGGCGGCGCACCTGGCTCGCGCAGCGGCACATCTCTCGGCCACAGCAGCAGCCACAAGGGCAGGAGCGGGACGGCGCCAGCGAACATCAGCACCATCAGGCTGATCTTGCGCGAGTAGCTGCCGTCGGAGCGGGCCTGCGCCGCATTGAGCCAGCCCATCGGGCCGGTGTCACTGTTGAGTCCGTACACGATCAGCGCGGTGTAAAGCAAGCCGGCGATCACCAACATCGCCCACTGCC
Source organism: Caldimonas sp. (assembly GCA_039936375.1). GTDB lineage: Bacteria > Pseudomonadota > Gammaproteobacteria > Burkholderiales > Burkholderiaceae_C > Schlegelella_A. The sequence goes on from JBDTIO010000113.1 coordinate 2,020, forward strand.
GCGCGAGCGCGCTCCGGCGGCTCATTCTGCGAGCGCCTTCGTGACGCCGTCGATCCGCTTCATGACCTCTGGCGTGAGCTTCGGCAGCAAGGCGACCGCACCGAGGTTCGACGCCAGCTGGTCCATGTTCGACGCGCCGGTGATCACGGTGGAGACATGCGGGTTCTTCGCGACCCAGGCGATCGCCAGCTGCGCGAGCGTCGCACCGAGTTCAGCAGCGATCGGCTCCAGCTTGGCGACGGCGGCGTTGCGGGCCGGGTCGGTCAGGCCATCGGCAAGGAAGGCCATGTTCTCGAGCGCGCCGCGGCTGCCGGCTGGCACGCCATTCTTGTATTTGCCGGTGAGCAGGCCGCTCGCCAGCGGGCTCCACGTCGTCAGGCCGAGGCCGATGCTGTCGTAGAGCGGCGCGTATTCCTGCTCGACACGCCGGCGGTGAAAGAGGTTGTACTGGGGCTGCTCCATCACCGGCTTGCGCAGATGATGACGTTCGGCAAC
>JBDTIO010000114.1:0-7037 GCA_039936375.1 Caldimonas sp.
CTTCCCGAGCCGCTGCGCGCCTACGTCGCTGATCGAGTCCAGGCAGGGGAATACGGCAACACCAGCGAATACGTTCGTGAACTCATCCGCAAAGATCAGCAAGAGCAACGCGTGTTGCGGCTTCGCACTTTGGTGGAAGATGGTCTGTCAAGCGGCGTATCAACGCCAGATACCTCTGCGGACTGGGACGAACTCAAGGCGATTGCTCGCGGCGACGTCGAGTGAAACTCTGCGTGCTGCGGCCGAAAGCACGCGTCGACCGCCGCCACGAAGTCCGCTACTACCGGGAGAAGGCAGGGCAGGGCACTGCCACCAGACTGGTCTCAGCCCTCGAGGCGGCGCTAGTTCAGCTTTCACGGGAGCCTGGAATTGGCTCGCCGTCGATGGGCCAAGCCCTCGAAATCGATGGTCTGCGGAGCTGGCGGCTCAGAGGCTTCCCTATCAGCCTGTGGTACTTCGAGCGGGACAGTCACGTCGAGGTCGTCCGACTAGTAGGCCAGCGCATGGAAGCGCTGTGGGTCGACATAGAAACCCTTGAGCGTGGGAAGAATGAGTCGTGACGCTGCGTCTAGACGGTGGCAATGGCTACCCGTTCCAGCTACTCGGTAACCGCCGCTTATCAATGGGAGGCGATCACCGATTGTCGGGCGGACTTCGAAAGCTCTCGGAGCTGACGATCTCGCAGGTATCGATTAGACCTCCTCGTACTTGATCGAGCTCCACACCCGTTCGACGAACACGTTGTCGCGCGCAGGCCTTGCGCGTCCATCGAGACCCGGATGCCGCCGCCGTGCAGCAAGCCGGTGAACGCACTGCTCGTAAATTGACTTCCCTAGTCGGGGTTGAAGATCTCCGGCGTGCCGTACTTGGCGATCGCCTCTTCGATTCAAGGTTTCCGCGCCGAACGAGAAGTGACTCACCGACATCACGGTCCAGCTTCCGGCTGGCAAGGTGTATCTGTCGCCGATGACTTACTGCTTCGATGGGCTGGTCGTCAGCGGTACCATTGGCACGCGTCCGGACGCTGAGCTTGTTAACACCATGTTGGATGCGGCTGTCGACGACGGTTGCTGACAGTAAACACCGGCCCGTCGTGCACTCCGATCGTGGGGCTTACTATCGCTGGCCCGGCTGGCTAGCTCGGATCGGCGATGCGAGACTGATTCGCTCGATGTAGCGCAAAGGGTGCTCGCCTGACAACGCGGCATGCGAAGGCTTCTTCGACCGGCTGACGACGGAGCTCTTCTATCCTCGGAAGTGGCAGGCTACAACCATTGAGCAGTTCATTCACGTGCTCGACTCCAACATTCGCTTGCACAACGAAAAGCGAATCAACGTCTCCCTTGGCTCTCGCCCGCTCGAATACCGAGAGAGCGTCGGAATTGCGGCCTAAGCCAGTCCAAGTCTTTGGCCGCACCTCGGGGTGGTCAAAGTTCGGTCGGCGGCGACAAGTTTACTCGCCATGACCTGGAGCGCTTTATAAGCGTGAGCTTGTAATCCTTTAGTTGGTAACGCTAGCGAAGGCTAGCTCTTCTCGCTTCTGCATTTGGAACGCCGCCTCAGAAAACCGAGGCCCGTCAGGCCAACGCCCAGCAATGCGAACGTGCTCGGTTCCGGTACTGAGGGAATAATCGTGATACCTTGGGATGTCAGGTTGAAATCGAGCGCTGCAGCGGAGGGCTGGCGGTCGTCATAGAAAAGCTTGATCGTGTGCGTGCCTTGACCCAAGGAGGTGGTCGTGACCGGTGCCGGAGTGTCGCCGTGAATCCCACCGATCGAATTCACGAGCGTGTTGTCGACGTAGAAAAACGCATCGTCATCAGCGCCGAGGGAAAAGTTCACCATCGAAGCAGTCGCCAGTGAGAAGATGCCCGTGAACATCGCCGACAAGTAGCCATTCGCGTCGTTGCCGCCGGGTGTGGCTGCAGGCGGATACATCGATGCGGATGAAAAAGGTAGCGACACCGTGCTGCTACCCGTTGCTGTTACATGGGGGCCAGGGGTCCACCACGTCAACTCGCCATTGCTATTGAGGTCGCCCTTCAACGTATTCATGAACGCCACGGGGATGTCCGGGGCGCTCGTATTCAACACAGGCAGACCATCTGGCCCCAAAGTGCCGGTCACCATGTCGCCATACGTGCCACAACATTGGGTGCCGAATGCCGGGTCACCGACAACCTTGAAAAAGCTTGCGCTTAGCGTACTGGCTGCCCACGCCGGCACGATCATCATTCCCCCTACCGCGGCAGCCACGCTAAGCGCTGCAATCTTGGACCTGCTCATAAGCGTCTCCGGTTGGTGCCAACTCACCCCTAGTGTGCCTTCGCACGGCAGGTCGTCTGCCCTCCGCCGGAGGGCATTGCGACGTGGGAGAACCCGCACCTTGCGAAGGGATGCACCTGTCAACCGTGCACGCGGCCGAGCTTGTTGTCACTCGCGGTCGCGTCTTTCTCTTGTCACTCGCGGTCGCGTCTTTCTCTAATAGTGCGAACGAAGTCTTCTCGGCTGTGCACGTCCAGTTTTCGGTATATGCGTTGAGCGTAATCCTTCGCCGTGGCTTGGGTGACGTGCAACTGGGCCCCGACCTCCGCGAACGACCGGTTTCCCGCTAAGAGTAGGCCAACTTCCTTTTGCCGAGTGGATAGCCCGGCCGCATGCATCTGGCGCATGAAGACTAGGGCTGCAGGTTCATGGTGCTGGATGGTGACGCTGACCAGCTCTCCAACGGCTGGCTTTTCCGCATCCAACCAGTGTGCTCGGTAGACAAATCGTCCAAAAGCATTGCTGTGCTCCATCGTGGGCGGAGCGGCATCCCTGTCCCTGAAAACCCCCATTAAGTTCTCATAACTCTGACGCAGCATGGGCCATCCGGGCTCCAATGGCTTTGCCTTTGCCGCGTTCTCGGGTGCGGGGTTTGAGGCCAAGTGCAAGATCTCTTTGGCTCTTGCGCTCGCGTAAGCGATCCCCTTTGACCGATCCAGAACCACGAGCCCACTCTCGGCTCCCAGCTCAAAACCGTCGAGTACCGGTCGCTCCTGCGGGTGTAGGGCATGGGCTATGTACGGGATTAGTCCAACTAAGGTATTTTCCTCATCGGAACTAAAATGAGGTTGATTCTTAGAACGCCCAACAAAAAGAGCGCCCATTCCCTTTTTACTAGGAGATTCTCGAATGATGCAGTCGACCCCGTGGTACATGTCGTAAGGTCGATAAATCAAGTTATAGAAATCTCCCTTATAGAACTCGGATGTAAACACAGATTTAAAGTTACCTACGGGACGTCCCACCCGCATCGTCAAGGCGAAACTTGCCGGCAGTCCCGCGACTCGCATGAGGCCCTCGAAGTCTCCTATCAGGGGCTCGACGACCTCCGGAAGCATGTATTCGGGCAAGAACCCAATCAGTCTGCCCGCCTCATCAGCCCAAAAGAAGCTGTTTGTTTCAGACGGAACGATCTCATGCAACGCGGCGAGCAAGCTCGGCATCACCGCTGGGCCGCCAAGCCCGAGACAGCACAGTTGTCGAAAATGTGCGAGGGCCGATTTTTTCATCGTTACTCGATCCCTCACAGTCGGGCGGAACGAGACCTGGCCGCGATCCACACTCAATAAATTTAGCTCTTCTATCAACAAAACGTACACGTGCTGCGCGACGTGAATGGTGAGTGTGCGCTTTTCCCCATGGCGGCGGACGACAAACTCAGATCGGATATGCCTGGAGCCGGTAGTCATCATCGAAACAGTACCGTCGGGGTTGGCCTTCGTCGCTACCTCGCTCGCCCATCACCGAAGTCGAAGAGTGCGGAGCCAGGCTCTCCACGACGTGCGGATCGGGCGGCAGAGTGAGCAACTTGCGATCGGCGGCCAAGTCTCCATAAAAGGCCTTGGCCTGCGCGGCGATCTGCGCGTCAGCCTCCGGGCGGCCGTCGAACAGCACCTCGAGCAGCTTGCGCCGGAACACGGAGCGATCAGCCAGCGGGGATCGCCATTCGTTAGGATTACGGCGCCGACATCCTGCTCCGGCAGCCACATCATGTCGCTGTGGAAGCCGATCATGTCGCCGCCGCGATGACGACTTCGGCTCCCTAGACCTTGTCGACCATCAGGCCCATGCCGTGGGTGACGTCATTGCCGGCGGTCGCCTGAGTCCAAGTCAGCTGATGACATCCTCGCAAGTGTCGAGAGACTTTGTCTGCGAACCTCTAACTCACGACGCTAGTACAACATCCCCTAAATAGGTTTAAGTATTAGATTCGAGGTAAGGGGCTAGCAAAGCGACGACCAGTTCGGCGGTTTCGGCGAGGTTGCCTCGACCGGGCAGAGGCTCCCAGCGACCGGTGTGGCTGCGAAATGCTGAGGAGTAGGTGTTGCGAGCGACTTCGGTGATGCGGGCAACTGTGTGGGCGGTGTCGCCGCTTCGCATCTGGATGAGCAGATGCTTGCCGTAGGGGCGCACGGTGGCCTGACCGTGGCCGGTGAGCGTGGCGAGTTGGCGCTGTAGCTCAGAGGCCCTTGTTTGTACGTCGAAGGTTGGCATTCTTGTTGAACGTCAGGGGTTCGCCAGTTTGTAGCTCAAAGCCGACGAATGTCCATTTGAAGGGCCTGGGCGCGTGGTTGCGTTGCGCCACGAGGGCCTCGGTGCGCTGACGTAGATGATCAATGGACGTATGGCTCGCGTGGCGTGAGACGCGGCGTGCATAGATGTCAAACAGCAACTCGATCTGATTGACCCAGCTGGCATGGAAGGGTGTGAAGTGAAAGACAAAGCGCTGATCGTGCCGGGCATTGAAATCATCCCATCGGCTTGGGCGCGGTGAGTATTGAGGTTGTCCCACACGGCGTGAATGAGACTCTTGGGGTAGGCCTGAGCGACACGTTCCATGAAGGCCACGAGATCAGCTTGCGTACTTCGAATCGGCCGCCCCTGACGCGAACGTCAATACCAAAGCGGCAGTGGCCGACGCGGTAAAGGAAAGCTACTCAACGTGAAGAACTTCCCATCGCGCGTCTTGACCCCTTGGGCCGGCCTTCGTAACGCCACCATCTTCGTAGAAGTTGAAGCACGGGGCGTCGACTCCGAGGTGGAGGCAAAGCTGACTTTCGGTGAGGTCCCAGCTGCCGCGCGTACTGCGATTCCTTCCTGCCTCACGCTCTCTGGTTGCCGAACCATCCTTGTGGAAACTGAACGTTATGGTGACTCCGTCGGCATACCTCCGCATGCGAACTGCTTTGCCGATGAACGTCGAAGCCAGCCTGTCTCGATTGAAGTACGTCCTGTCGGCGTCGGAAACGACAGCAGCCGCCGGGTCGGCCGGCGTTCCTCCATTCGATGCCGCCATGGTCGACGGACTGTGCACGTAGCTCACCAACTCTCGCGTATAGACGTTGAAGCGATCATCCCGCTTCGATTTCACATCGACCTTAAGGTCCGGCGCATACCAGTACGTGTCGTCCTGCTTGGCGCTGGCGTTGTTTGAATTCGAATAGAAGCCCTTGTGGACGATTCGAAACGCCATGAACTTGCCCGCGGGAACTTCCACTTCTTCGAAGGCCACGACCTGGACGTCTTGTCGAGTGTGTCCCGTCACGCCGTCCTGACGGATCCAGTCCATGTCAAACGTCCACTTCTTGCCGACCTCCAAGGGCCAGACGCGCCACGGTCGGGCGACCACCTTCCGATTCGAGCCGGGTAGCGGGTAGCCGCCGTCGACGTAGTAGTCTGATAGACGAAATTCCTGCGCACCGTTGGAAAGCATCTTCTCGCCTTGGACGCCGACAACGGTGAGATACCTGGTCGGTTCCTTGACATGCGTGCGGTCATCCGCCTGTTGCCAGCTCCAGGTGTCCCCAATGTTCAAGTCCGACGGGCCTGGTAGTTGCGCCAGTTGGGCGTTACACAGGGACGGGGCAAAGATGATGACGAGGCAGTAGACCAGAACACTTCGCATGCGCTTCTCCGCTACTTGGGCTCGGAAGCGAAGTAGAACTGGGCGCGGGTCGCCTGTCCAGCGGGGCGGGTCTGAAAAAATCACCTTTGGCCCTAAAGAAGGTGTGAATGCCGTGACGAGGTGCTCCGTTTTGCCGTTCGACTTGCGGCCATCAACGAACGCTGGCGACTTTGTGTGGATCGGCGAGGCTTCGCTCCGTTTCACTAGCTTCATTCCGGTTGCGAGTGGACTGCTGGCGTCCACAATGCTGCCTTGCTTGAGCAGGAAGCCCTTCCTCGCCAAGGTGCGCGTTGACCGCCTTAAGGATGTCCTCGGCCAGCTCGTTGGCTTCGAGCAGGTGGCGGGAGTTCAGGATGGTCGGGTACCGCCGGCGTCCGCGGCCCGCGACCGGGAAGTGCGGCTCGATCAGCCCGGTCAGCACCTTTCCACGGCGATCGGGGCAGGTAGTTACGGACAAAATGATTCTGCACCAGCTCCCCGCTCGCTAACACGGGCGCAGTCTACATAGTCGGCCCAGCTCTGTAACGAACTCTATAGGGCTCGGGGATAAGGCCTTTGAGCCGGCGAGTATTTTCGCAATCGGAGGGCGGGTCAACAGCAAGAGGAGAGCCTACTGCACAACGCGAGTCGCGCTCAACATTGCAGCCGGCGAGACTTCCAAGCCTTGTTCGCGCGCTGCCTTGGCGTTAACAACAAAATCGAACTCGGTCGGCTGCTCGATGGGTAGGTCGCTGGCGTTCGCGCCGCGCAGGATCTTCTGAACATCAGCCCACGTCTTGCGGCCCATTGCGGAGAGATTTGCCCCGTACATGAGCAACCCGCCCGTCGCTATGTAGGCCGTGTTTCCAAAAATCATGGGCAGATGCTGCTTGGCGGCGAGTGAAGCAATTTCGACCCGATGAGGGAAAACCAAGCGTCTGGCAGCACCAGTGCGGCGTGCATACCGTCCCGTCGTAGTGCGACTCCTCATGGAGGCAGACTCAACCTCTAAGCTTGCGACCATCGCGCTTCTCCTTGCGTTTGAGTTCCTCGATGACGGTGTCCAGCACGTCGAAGCGTGCGACCCACAGCTGGCGGTAGTTCTCGA
>JBDTIO010000115.1:0-22497 GCA_039936375.1 Caldimonas sp.
GAGCCCAGCGCCTACCACCAGCGCTGGCTGCGCGAGCGTCCGGATGACTATGGTGCCGACGTGCGCACGCTAGGTCACCACCGACAGCAAACACGACCTGCCGATCGCGCCCAACCTGCTCGATCGGCAGTTTATGGTGGCCGAGCCCGACCGGGTCTGGGCGGGCGACATCACCTACATCGCCACCGACGAGGGGTGGCTGTTCCTGGCGGTAGTGATCGACCTGTTCAGCCGCCAGGTGGTGGGTTGGTCGCTGCGCGAGGACATGACGCGCGACATCGTCATCGACGCGCCTGAGAAGAACGAATACCGTTGTCCTGCAGGTCAAAGCTTGATCTATCGATACACGAACCTCGAGGCCGGCCTGACCACGCATGCCTACTGTACTTCCAACTGTCAGCAGTGCGTGATCAAGGCGCAGTGCACCAACCTCTCCTACCGACGCGTGCGACGCTGGGAGCACGAGGACGTCATCGATGCGATGCAGCGACGACTCGATCGCGAGCCCGAGAGAATGCGGCAGCGAAGACAAACGGTCGAACACCCGTTCGGCACCATCAAGCACTGGATGGGTTCGACGCACTTCCTGACCAAGACCATCGGGCGGGTGAGCACCGAGATTAGCCTTCATGTGCTGGCTTACAACCTCAAACGCGTTATGAGCATGCTCGGTATTGTGGAAACGATGAAGGCAATGCAACTGATGACGGAGTGAGCCTTCTTGCTTGCCTCAAACAGCCCGTCTGGAGGCTCGCCGGCGTCAATAGACGATCCCGGCAAGTACCTGAGCACTGTGCGGGGCCCAAGTCTCAGGACGCTGAACGTACCCAGCCGCGCGACCGAGGCGTCCTCAAACCTGTTCTCACACAGCCTGGACCCATTGCGTCAACGCCAAGCCGCTTTTGCCTGCCCGAAAGGGGAGCTCCTCGTTCAAAACTAACGTTTTACACAGGCGCGGCACAACGCGCGCGAAGCGGTGGCTTTGGCAGGTTGCCTTGATCGCCTCGTATTCGCGCAAAGCCCTAGACCTTGCGGCTTTTGTTGGCCGGCGTGATCGAGGACGCCGGCAACGAGAGGAGCGGCCTGGCGTGGCTAACGCTGCTCCAGCGAGCCCATGCGCACTGGCAAGAGCTTGACACCCACCTGGCCTTGTGTGATGAAGGCACCTTGGCCTTGAACGCCGGCGAGTGGTTCCGCCTGGGTCTTCTGCTCATGCTCTGCTCTCCTGTCGCGCCCGTTCTCCGGGCGCGGCTACGAAGCAGAGTTTCTACCTATCGCTGTGCAGATTCGCGGGGCCAGCTCTGGCAACGCTGCGCACGCCCGCGCATACGAGCAAAGGCGAGGCCTTCGACCCCAACCACCTCGGAGTCAAGCCCGGCACGGGCGCTCAGCTGGCCTGACGCTCGAAACAACCCTCGCCATGTCCCAGAGCGCGTCTGCCCGAAGCGGAGGTGTCCACAAAGTCTTCCGATCCGCAGTTACCCGATGATCGAACCGGGAGCCATCCGGGCCGAAACCGAGATGACGCCCTGAAGGGCCAATGAAGCCTCTTGTCTGGCGCCCGCTATTCACATGGCGAATAAAGAATATCGCCATCCAACTATGGACAAGCTGCGTCAAACGCGATTTCATTGCTGCGGCTTCCGGGGTGACCGGAGACCGCATCCAACTCGCCAAGGAGCGTGAGTGATGATGGCAGCAATCCAGAAGGGACAAACAATGAGTGTCGATCGCAGGCGTTTTCTGAAAGTGGCTGGCGGCTCATTTGGAGTCCTTGGCGTTCAAGGCTATGCATCGCTTGCAGCGGCTGCCGCCCCGGTTCGCATCGGGGTGATGCTTCCCGGGTCCAAGACCGATCACGGCTGGATGGAGTCAGGTTACGCCGGGATCAAGGCAGCGCAGCAGCGCTACGCCGGCAAGGCCGTCATCACCTACATCGAGAACGTCAAGTTCGGCGACATGGAGCAGGCGCTCGTTTCGCTCGCTGCCAAAAACGATCTCGTCATCGGCGGCGCGGGGCAGTCGCAGGCTTCGGTGTTGAAGGTCGCCAAGCGATTTCCGAAGGTCAAGTTCTCCATCGTCGGCCCGACCGGAACGGCCACCGAGAACGTGGCGCAATACGACGTTCTGCAAGCGCAGATCGGCTTCGTGGCGGGGGCGGTGGCCGCAACGCTTTCCAAGACCGGCGCGGTCAGCTACGTCGGTGGCATGGAGATACCTGCGATCGTCAATACCGGCAAGGAATTCGGCAACGGCGCGAAGTACGTTCGCCCGGGCATCAAATACATCGAGGCCTACACCGGTGATTTCGACGACGTGGCCAAGGGAAAGGAAGCCACGCTCGCGGCCATCGCGCAGGGCGCCGACGTCCACTACAACATTCTCAACCTCGGGATCCGCGGCATGGAGCAGGCGGCGCGCGAGAAGAACACCAAGCTGATCGGCAGCTACACGAACTATTGCAGCGAGCACAACCCGTTGTATGTCGCCTACACGGTGAGCGGCATCGGCTTCATGATCGAATATGCGATCGATCAGATGGTCGCCGGCACGTGGAAGCCCGAGTACAAGCAGTTCGGCCTCGCGATGGGACCGCGCTCGGCAGGCATCGAGGTCTGTAGCGGCGCGACCCCCCAGTTGCTCGCCAAGATCAAGGAGATCGAACAAGACCTCCTGTCCGGCAAGATCAAGGTTGCCATCGGATAGCGGTGCCGCTCCTCGAACTGGCGGGCGTGAGCAAGCTGTTCGGCCCGCTCCTCGCTCTCGACGAGATCTCGCTCGAAGTCGATCGCGGCGAAGTTCACTGCCTGCTGGGCGAGAACGGCGCGGGCAAGTCGACGCTCTGCAATCTGATCTTCGGAGTGCACCGCCCGGACGCTGGGCAGATCATCTTCGATCGACGGCCGTTCGCTCCCACCGGCCCTGGCGATGCGCTCGGGCAGGGCGTCGCGATGGTGCATCAACACTTCAGCCTCGTCTCGACAATGACGGTCGTCGAGAACCTGATGATGGGACGCGCCTCGTCGATCCTCGATCATCGACGCATGATCGAGCGGGTTCGGGCGCTGACCGACGAGTACGGCCTCGACGTCGATCCGTGGCGGGTCGTCAGCGACCTGTCGGTGGGCGAGCGGCAGCGCGTCGAGATCGTCAAATGCCTGCTCGGCGATCCACACTTGCTGCTTCTCGACGAGCCGACTGCCGTCCTGCCGCCGGAAGAGGTGGACTCGTTCCTGAAGGTCTGTCGCCGTGTCGCGGACAGTCAGAAGGCCGTCATCCTCGTCACGCACAAACTGGCGGAGATCGAGAAGGTGGCGGATCGCACGACTGTGCTGCGCCACGGCAAGGTCGTCGAATCGGTGTCGATGAGAGGTGCCGACATGCGCCAGCTCGTGCGCTCCATGGTGGGCCACGACATCCCTGGCTCCGACGGCGTGCTCATGGCAACGCTGGGGTTGGGAGACGAATCGGAGCCCTCCAACGATGCGGCGGCGAAAGGTGCACCGGCGCGGCGATGGCAAGGCGACGGTGCACGGGCTGCGGCTCTCGAACTCGAGGGGGTTTGCTATCGCGATTCCCACGGCGTCGCCCGTCTCGACGACGTGACGCTGACGGTCGGCGCCGGCGAGATCGTCGGCATCGCCGGTGTCGAAGGGAATGGTCAAAGCGAGCTCGGCGCGATCCTGGCGGGCCTGATTTCGGTGACGTCTGGCCGGGTGAAGGTGGGCGGCACCGATCTGACGGTAGCGTCGCCCAAGGAGATCACGGCCAGCGGCACCGGAATCGTTCCCGAGGACCGCCACGCCGTGGCCTGTGTCGCCGAGTTATCTGTTGCCGAGAACCTGTGGCTCGGCGCGATGGAGCGCTTCACTCGTTTCGGGCTCCTGGACCGTGCCTCGATGAATCGCGCGACCGACACGCTGATGCGCGAGTTCGACGTGCGCGCCTCCGGTCCGGAGGCGCCGATGTCGAGCCTGTCGGGCGGCAATCAGCAGAAGGCCGTGCTCGCCAGGGAGCTCTCGCTTTCGCCGCTCAACTTCCTGCTTGCCGCCCAGCCGACGCGGGGCCTCGACGTCGGCGCCGTCGGCGCCGTATACAGCCGGATCCAGGCGGCCCGGGATCGTGGCCTGGGCGTGCTGCTCATTTCCAGCGAGCTCAGCGAGCTGATTGCCGTCGCCGATCGCGTCGCCGTGATGTACCGAGGCAGGATCGTCGGCGAGTTGAACGCCAGCCCCGCCAACCGGGAAGCGATCGGCGCGATGATGTCGGGTCACGCACATGCCTGAAGGCTCGACGATGGCGATGAAGCCGGTGCCCAAGGTTCAGCTCCGTGCACGGATGTCTGCCGGCTGGCTACGGACGGTGGTTCCGGTGGGCGCCATCGTCGCGGCGCTGCTCGTTGCCTTGCTCATCATCGCGGCCACCGGCAGCTCCGTCACCGAAGCACTGGCGGCGTTCTGGGACGGCATGGTCGGCAGCGACTACAACATCGGCGCGTCGATCAATCGCGCCATCAGTCTGGGCTTCGTCGGCCTGGGTTTCATCTTCGCCAATCGCGCGAACCTGACCAACGTCGGCGGCGAAGGCCAAATCGCAGTCGGCGGGATGATCGCAACTGCCGCGGCCCTGCATGGCGCCGCGCCACTGCCGTTCGGATTGGCTTTCATCGTTCCGCTGCTTGCCGGCACGCTGGCCGGGGCGCTATGGGGCGGTCTTGCCGGTCTGCTCAAGGCGACGCGCGGCACCAACGAAGTCATCAGCACGCTCCTGCTCTCGTTCATCGCGTTGCCGCTGGTGTACTGGTCGGTCGAATCGCTGCACCTGCTGCGCAAGCCGATGACCGAGGTGTCGTCGCTGCCCGAATCGGCCGAGATCGCCGATCCGACGAAGCTGCCGATGCTGTTCGCCTCGGACGCGACGTCGCCGCTGCATATCGGGCTTCCTCTTTTCATCGTCGCAACGATCGTCGTCTGGATCGTGCTGACGCGCAGTGCTTTCGGATTGAGGCTGCGCGCGGCGGGACTCAACGAGCTCGCTTCTCGTCGTGCCGGAATTCGCACCGGCCGCCTGATCGTTTGGTCGATGGCCGTTGCAGGCGGCCTCGGCGGACTGGCCGGCGCGATCCTGATCCAGGGGCAAAACTTCTACCTGACCAGCGAGTTCTCGTCGGGATACGGATTCGACGGTTTGGTCGTCGGCCTGCTTTCACGTGGGTCCGCGCTGGGCGTCGTCCTGGGCGCGCTGCTGTTCGGATTTCTGCGTTCCGGCAGCATCTCGATGGAAATCACCGCGCATGTTCCGGCGGCGGTCGTGCTGATCAGCCAGGGTTTGATCGTCATCGCGATCGCCGGCTCGGCCATGCTCGTCGATGCGAAGACCGGCAGATGAACGCCGAACAGATCGCCGTCTTCATCGGCTCGGGCGTGCGTCTGGCGATGCCGATCGTTCTGGCGGGTACCGGAGAGTTGCTCAGCGAGCGGGCGGGGGTGTTGAATCTGAGCCTCGATGGAATGATGCTGACTTCGGCCTTTGCTGCCGCCGCTGCGTCGTGGGCGACGGGGAGCCCCGCCATCGGGCTTTTGGTGGGCGTCGCCGCCAGTCTGGCGGTAGCCTATCTCCAGGCGATCCTCAGCGTGACCTTGCGTGCCAACCAACTCGTCGTGGGGATCGGCTTCAACATCCTGGCGCTCGGTGCCACGACGTTCCTCTACCGCGAGATCTTCGGTGCGCTGTCGCGCGACACGATTCCTGGCTTTGGCAAGGCACGCATTCCCTGGCTGAGCGACATTCCCGTGATCGGCCCGGCCCTCTTCCAGCAGACCGCTTTGACCTACGTCGGCCTGGCGTTGGTGCTGGTCACCTGGGCACTCCTCAAGTACACCTCGTTCGGACTCTCGGTGCGTGCCGTCGGCGACGATCCGCGTGCCGCCGATCAGGCAGGCATCAGCGTCACGCGAACCCGCTATCTCGGCGTGCTGTATGCCGGGGCGATGGCCGGTCTCGGCGGCGCCTTCATGTCGGTGGCCGACAGCAATACCTTCACCGAAGGAATGACCAAGGGCGCCGGCTACCTGGCGATCACGGCGGTCATCTTCGGCGGCTGGAGCCCCTGGAAGACGCTCGGTGCCTGCCTGCTGTTCGGGTTCGCGACGGCGCTGCAGTTTCTCATTCCAGCTATGAAGCTCGATGTTCCCGTCGCTGTGCTGCTGATGCTTCCGTACGTGCTGGCGCTCTTCGCGGTCGCCGGGTTCGTCGGCACCGGCCGGCAGCCGATCGCCCTCACGCTGCCTTTCCGGCGCGGCGGATAAGAGCAGGGCACGACCGAGGCACAACCGAGGCAAACATGAAACGAATCGAAACCCCACAACGCACAGCGTCTGCTGGTGCGGCATCGAGTGCGAAGGCGGAGCGTCTGCTCAAGCTCGGATCGGCGCCGGCGTCTCAATGGCTGGTCAGTGCCGGTCACGTCAACATGGCCATCGAGGCGCCGCCGCCCGTGCCGCTGACGATCGACGCCGAGCCGCAACGCGTGACGATGGATCTGAGTCGCACGGCGATCATCGTCATCGACATGCAGAACGACTTCTGCGCCAAGGGTGGCTGGGTCGATCATCTCGGCGTCGACTATTCGCCCGATCGAAGCCCGATCGCGCCGCTCCAGGCGCTGCTGCCGGAATTGCGCAAGGCGAACGTTCCGGTCGTCTGGGTCAGTTGGGGCAATCGGCCGGACCTGCTGAACATGCCCCCGAACCAGTTGCACCTGTACAAGCCCTCCGGCGTCGGCATCGGTCTTGGCGAAGCCTTGCCGGGCAGTGGCGCACATGTGCTGGAGAAGGACAGCTGGGCCGCGGCCGTTGTCGACGAGCTCGAGAAGCAGCCCACCGACATCAACGTCGACAAGTACCGCATCAGCGGCTTCTGGGACACGCCGCTCGACAGCATCCTGCGCAATCTGGGCACGAAAACGCTGCTGTTCGCCGGCGTCAACGTCGATCAGTGCGTGATGTGCTCGCTGCAGGATGCGAACTTCCTCGGCTACGGGTGCATCCTGCTCGAGGACTGTTGTGCGACCACCTCGCCGGCATGCTGCACCGAGGCGACGATCTTCAACGTCAAGAAGTGCTTCGGTTTCGTCACTCGTTCGAACGACATCCTGGACGCACTGGCGGCGAACCGCGCGTCGACGGTCGACCCGGTAGCGTGAACGTGTCGTCCGCGACAATGCACGCGAGCCGTCGGCCGGCGCGAGACGCGCCGCTGGCTCGGGCTGTCCCGCTCCGTGCCGAGTCGGTAGATGCCTCGTTCCTCCATCGCTTGCGGGCGGGACAGTTCCGAGCACGCGTGCACAGCGTCTTCGACAAGGCGATCAACATCGGCGATGCGAGAGGCGAGCTCTTCACCCTGGCCAGCCGAGGGGTCGGCAACGGTCCCAACACCCTGGTCGTTGATGGCATGGGCTTCGGCGCCACCGACATCGCCGCAGGCGACGCGGTCAACGGCGATGGCAGGGCGCTCGACGTCGGATCGCGCCTCACGGTGCTTCTGGCGAACGCGCAGACGTGGGTCGGGGCCGTGTTGATCTATCCGGGGTCGGACGATCCGGTGCCTGCCAATGTCGAGTACCTGCGCGGCATCCTGGATCAGCATGGCCGGCCCGGTGGCATGGTCGAGGAGGGAGGTCGGACCGGCGACTTTGCGCGGGTCGTGACGGCCTTGCTGAAAGATCGGGCGGCGCTGCTTGTCGACGCCTTGCAGCGAGCGGATTTTCACGGCGCAGGCCGCCATGCGCGTTCGATGATCGGGCTCGGGCCAGGGTTGACGCCCTCGGGCGACGATTTCCTGGTGGGCCTGCTCGCGGTTCTGCATGTGGCCGATCACCCGTGCCGGGCCTGGCTGGTGCCGGTCGCCGCAGCGATTGCCCAGGCCGGGACATCGACCAACGACATCAGTTTCGCGGCGCTGTCGATGGCCGCTGTCGGCCGCGTGCGCGAAGCGATCACGGCACTCGTCGGCGACGTCATGCATGGCACGAGGCAAGGCGTTGCCGAGGCAGCGCATCGGGTGCTGGCGATCGGCTCGACGTCGGGCACCGACGTCGTGACCGGCGTGCTGGCGGCGTTCGAATCGCTCGTCTCGATCGGGTCGATACCCGGTCTCGCATTCAAGAGCTCAGCGCGAAGGTAAGGGTCATGCCGATCAAAGTCGTGGTCAGGAAAGGAAGCTACTTCGACTCGGTGTCGTTGATGTCCCTGTCGACCAAAGCCAATCAGCTCGAAGGCATCACGCAGGCCGTCGTGGCGATGGGCACGGAGATGAACAAGGGCGTGCTGCGAAACGTCGGCCTCTTCGTGCCTGAGATCGACCGGGCAGGCAGCGGCGACCTGTTGATCGTCGTCGCCGCGCCGACCGAAGCGCGCTGCGACACCGCGGTGATCGAGATCGAGGCCCTTTTCGAGCAACGCCAGAGCAAGGCGCGCGGCGCCGGCGACGCCAGGTATGCGACGCTCGAAAGCGCCGTGCGGCATGTCCCGCAAGCCAATCTCGTCATCATCTCGGTGCCTGGAGAGCACGCGGCGCGCGAGGCGCGAAAGGCGATCGAGAGCGATCTGCACGTCATGCTGTTCAGCGACAACATGAGCATCGACGACGAGATCTCGCTGAAGCAGGTTGCCCACGCCAACGGCCTCCTCGTCATGGGGCCGGACTGCGGCACGGCGATCCTCGGCGGCATCGGCCTCTGCTTCGCGAACAAGGTACGGCGTGGCGATGTCGGGATCGTCGCTGCCTCGGGCACGGGGAGCCAGGAGGTCAGCGTCCGCGTGCACGGTCTCGGCGGCGGCATCTCGCAGCTCATCGGCACCGGCGGCAGGGATCTCTCGGAGAAGGTCGGTGGCGTCATGATGATCGACGCGATGCGGGCGTTGGGCGCCGACCCGGCCACCGCGGTCATCGTCCTGGTATCGAAGCCGCCGGCAAAGAGTGTCGAGCGCAAGGTTCTTGCCGAGATCGAGGCTTGCCGCAAGCCCGTGGTCGTTTGCTTTCTCGGTGGCTCGCAGGATGCAGTGATCCAGGCAGGCGGCCACTTTGCGCGCACGACAAGCGAGGCGGCGTTGAAGGCCATGCAGCTCTCCGGCAAGCATGAAGAGGTGGCCCCGCAGGAGCCGCTCGATGCGGCCTTGATCGAGACGGTGCGCGGCGGGCTCGGCTCCGGGCAGAAATTCATTCGAGGCTTGCTGTGCGGCGGCACGATCTGCGACGAATTGATGCTGATCGCCCGCGAGAAGTACGCCAACGTGTACAGCAACATTGCCAAGGATCCGGAGCATCGCTTGCAGGACATCAACCAGAGCCGGGAGCACACCTTCATTGATTTCGGCGACGACGAATTCACGCGCGGCAGGCCGCACCCGATGATCGACCCGTCGTTGCGCATCGAGCGGCTCCTGCGCGAAGCTGCCGATCCATCTGTGGGCGTCATCGTCATGGACTTCATCCTCGGATTCGGCGCGCACGAAGATCCGGTCGGCGTCACGCTCGCGGCGATCCTGCAGGCCCGGCAGATCGCCGCCGAAGGCGGACGCCATCTCGAAATCCTGGCCTATGTCCTCGGCACCGGAGAAGACAGGCCGCCGCGGCACGAGCAGATCGGCAAACTCGTCGCAGCCGGTGTGCGCATCGCCGACAGCTGCACGCATGCAGGGTTGCTGGCCCGCAGCTTCGTTGCGAAGGAGGCACGATCATGAGCCGCATCGGCGAGCTGTTTGCCGGAGTCCACGCGATCAACGTCGGGGTTGCTCTCTTCAGGGACGATATCGTCGCCCAGGGCGGCAGTGCGGTTCAGGTGAATTGGCGGCCGCCGGGCGGCGGCAACGCCGCGGTGATCGCCGCTCTCGACGTTCTCGACGATGCGGCGATCGCCGCGCGGATCGCGACAGCCAACCAAGAGGCGGTCCGGCGCATCATCACTTCGCACCCCGTCCTCGTCGGGTTCGGGCGCGCCATCGATGTCGTGCCGCGGATGACCCGGACCACCATCCTGCATGCCGGGCCGCCGATCGCATGGGAACGCATGAACGGCGCCATGAAAGGTGCTGTCACCGGAGCGATCGTGTTCGAGCGCCTCGCCACCGACCTCGGCGAGGCGGCGCGTGTCGCCGCCTCGGGTGCCATCACGTTCTCGCCGTGTCACGAGCATGACTGCGTCGGCTCGATGGCTGGCGTCACGTCGGCGTCGATGTACATGCATGTCGTGAAGAACAAGGTCTACGGCAATGTCGCCTATACGAACCTCAGCGAGCAGATGGCCCGGATCCTGCGTATGGGCGCCAACGACGAAAGTGTCATCACCCGCCTCGACTGGATGCGCGACGTGCTCGGGCCGATCCTGGAGGCCGCGATGAAGCGAGCCGGCGAGATCGACCTGCGCCTGATGCTGGCCCAGGCCCTGCACATGGGCGACGAATGCCACAACCGGAACAACGCCGGCACGGCGCTGCTGATCCAGGCCCTGGCGCCGCATCTGCTCGAGACCGACTTTCCGACGGCGCAAAAGCGACAGGTATTCGACTTCGTTGCCAGCAGCGACTACTTCTCCGGCCCGACCTGGATGGCGCTGTGCAAGTGCGCGCTCGACGCCGCCCATGGTGTCTCCGACAGCACCATCGTCACGACGATGTGCCGCAACGGCGTCGAGTTCGGCATCCGCGTCAGCGGCATGGCCGGCAATACCTGGTTCGTCGGCCCGGCCCAGCCCGTCGTGGGCCCGATGTTCGCGGGCTACAAGCCGGAAGATTCGGGGCTCGACATCGGCGATAGCGCTATCACCGAAACCTACGGACTGGGCGGCTTCGCGATGGCCTGCGCGCCGGCCATCGTGGCCCTGATCGGCGGCACCATCGACGAAGCGATCGAAGTCTCCGTCAACATGGAGGAGATCACGACCACGGTCAATCCCAACGTCACGATTCCCCTGCTGAACTTTCGCGGCATCGCCACCGGCATCGATATCCGCAAGGTCGCGAGGACCGGGATCATGCCGGTGATCAGCACCGCCATCGCGCACAAGGAGGCTGGCATCGGCATGATCGGCGCTGGCATCACCCACCCGCCCGCGGAGTGCTTCGACAAGGCGGTGCTAGCGTTTGCCGGTTCGATGGGCGGGGCGAGCCGCTGACGCCGACGCTCGTCGCAGGGGAATGCTGGCTATTCGAGAAACAGCTCCGCGATCAGTGCCCGCATCCAGCCGTTCGCAGGATCGCGGTGATAGCGCTCGTGCCAATGTTGCTTGATCTCGAACGTCGGGATCCGGATCGGCGGGTCGATCATCCGAACGCCCGGAAATCCTGACAGGACCAGCGCCAGGCGCCGCGGCACGGTGACGATGTAGTCGGTCTGGCTGATGATCGCCGGAACGGCCATGAAGTGCGGGATGTTCAAGGCAACCGTCAGCCGGTGCTTGGCGATGGCTGGCTCGAAGGCCGCCTCGTGCCCGGTGCCCGCCGTCGAGATCACCGCATGCCGCATTGAAGCGAACTGCTTGACGCTCATCGGGCCATTGGCCAGCGGATGCCCAGTGCGGATCAGGCAGACGAACTCGTCAACGTACAGCCGCTGCTGAAAGAAACCCGTTCGCAGGTCGGGAAAGAAGCCGACGGCCAGATCGACATCGCCGGCGGCCATCGCCGCCTGCTCGCCGTGTTCCGGGATGCGGCGCACCCTGACCCTGACCTGCGGCGCGCGTTCCGCCAGGGCGCCGAGCAGGCGGGGCAGGAACACTGCCTCGCCGATGTCGGTCATGTAGAACTCGAAGCTGCGCGTCGCCGATCCGGGGTCGAAAGTGCTGTCGACCTCGCCGAGGTTTTCGACTAGCTCGCAGGCACGCTGGATCGGCGGTGTCAGCAGTTGCGCATAGGGCGTGGGCAGCATGCCGCTACCGGTACGCACGAACAGCGGATCGTTGAAGATGCGGCGCAGCCGCGCCAGGGCACTGCTCACCGCCGGCTGCGACAGGCCGATGCGCCTCGCCGCGATCGTGATGTTCCGATCCTTTGCGATCGCGTCGAACACCACCAGCAAATTCAGGTCGAGCGACGCAGGCGTGAGGCCTTTATTCACAGCGTGAATCTTATCCATATCCCGCATGGTCTGGACACGCGCCGGCGGCGTTCATACATTCGATTCGATCGCCAACGTGTTCGTCGTCGTGAAAGGCCGCCGTGTCGAGATCGGTCTCCATCAGGAAGAATCTGTACAAGGACTCGGTCGCGCTGATGCGCATCGCCGAGGTCGTGCGAGCTCGCGAGCACGTGCTGCGGGTGACGCTGTTGATGGGCACTCCGGCGAACAAGGCCATCCTGGCATCGGCCGAGCTGTTCAGTGCCGAACTGGACGCGGCCAGGCCGGGCGATGTCATGGTCGTGGTCGAAGCCGAGACGAGCGATGCCCGGGACGGGGCGATGAGCGACATCGCCAGCCGCCTGGAAGGCGAGCGCCCGGCCCAAGGCGCGGGCGAGACGGCACCGATCGCGCTTCGCTCGATCGGAATGGCCCGCGCGCATGCCAACGGCGCTTTCGCGCTGGCGCAGGTTTCGGTGCCCGGCCCCTACGCCGCGGCCGAGGCGATGAAGGCATTGCGCCAGGGCCTGCACGTCTTTCTTTTCAGCGACAACGTTCCGATCGAGCAGGAGCGCGTGATCAAGACCGTCGCTCGCGGCAAGGGTCTGCTGGTGATGGGCCCGGACTGCGGTACCGCGATCATCGACGGCACGCCGCTCGGCTTTGCCAACGTGGTACGGCGAGGCAGCATCGGCCTGGTCGGCGCTTCTGGCACCGGCTTGCAGGAGGCGACCTGCCAGATCCACGCGCTCGGCCACGGCATCCGACACGCGATCGGAACCGGCGGCCACGATGTCTCGGCCGAAATCGGCGGCACCACGATGGGTCAGGCGCTCGACCTGCTCGCCGCCGACCCGCACACGCGCATCATCGGTATCGTCTCGAAGCCGCCGGCGCCGGCGGTGGCCCGGGAGATCCTCGCGCGGGTCGCCGCGATCGGCAAGCCCGTCGTCGTGCTCTTTCTCGGCGCGGACCTGTCCAGCGAGAAGCTGCCGAGCCATGTCGTCGTCGTCACGACGCTCTACGACGTGGCCGTTGCGGCGGTGGCGCTGGCTGAAGGGCGGCCATTCGTGCCATCCAGGCAAGGCGACGAATGGCTGCGCCTGGGCGAGGCCGAAGCCGGCCTTCTGGCGCCGGGCCAGCGCTACGTTCGCGGCCTGTATTCGGGCGGCACGTTTTGCAGCGAAGCGCAGCTCGTCTGGGCGGCGCTGGGTCTGCGCGTCGATTCCAACGCGCCTGTCGACAAGGCCGGTGTGTCGGGCGACGGTGCGCGCTTTCGTGGCCACACGGCCATCGATCTCGGCGACGACGAGTACACCGTGGGCCGGCCGCATCCGATGATCGATCCGAGCAGCCGGATCGAGTCCATCGCCCGCGAGGCACGCGACCCGGGCACGGCAGTGGTCGTGCTCGACGTGGTGCTCGGATACGCCGGCCACGACGACCCGGCGGGCGCTCTGGCACCGGCGATCGCGGAGGCCAAGGCGGCGTGCAAGCGAGACGGCCGGCATCTGTCGGTGGTCACTTTCGTCTGCGGCACCGAAGAGGATCCGCAACGCCTTTCGCGACAGCAGGCGCGCCTGCGCGAGGCCGGCGCCCTGGTGTTGCCCAGTCACACCGCCGCCGCGCGCCTGGCCGGCCAGATCGGCTTGCGAGCCGCAGCGCGCGCCGCGAAAACTGCGGTCGTGCCGACGACATGAGCGAAGCAGCGATCGAGAGCAGCGCGCTGCGCCACGAGACGACTCGGGTGAAGCGGCGAGTAGTAATCGCGTTCGGCGGCAACGCGAGCTACCCGCCGACGATCAAGGGCCTGGCATCCGAGCAGATTACCTTGATGGCTGCGGCATGTCGCCACCTGGTGCAGATCATCCGGGAGGGGAACCAGCTCGTTCTCACGCACGGCAACGGCCCGGTCGTCGGCAACATCCTGTTCCGCATGGCACGTACGGCTAGCGAGCTGCCGCCGATGCCGATGGACGTCTGCGTCGCGCATTCTCAGGGCGGCATGGGCTACATGCTGCAGCAGACGCTTGCCAATGTGCTGCATGAAGAGGGCATGGCGATGGGCGTCAGCTCGATCGTCACGCAAGTCGAGGTGAGCGCCGACGATCCGGCGTTCGCCGATCCCACCAAGCCGGTCGGCCGCTTCTTCAGCTTGGCCGATGCCGAGCGCCTCTCGCGCGAGCAGCAATGGCAGTTCGTTGAAGACTCGGGCCGCGGCTATCGGCGGGTCGTGCCCTCGCCGCAGCCGCTGCGTATCCTCGAGCTGGCTTCGGTGAATGCGTTGCTTGCCGCGAACGTGATTCCGATCACCGTCGGCGGTGGCGGCATTCCGGTGGCGCGCGACGCGCAGGGTCGCCTGTACGGTGTATCGGCGGTCATCGACAAGGATTTGTCGAGCGCCATGCTCGCCATCGAGCTCGGTGCCGAAACGCTGGTGATGTTGACGGGCGTCGATCGCGTCGCGATCGACTTCGGCAAGCCGACGCAACGGGCGATCGAACGGCTGACGGTGGCCGAGGCGCGCCACTACCAGGCAGAGGGCCAGTTTCCGCCGGGCAGCATGGGTCCAAAGATCGACGCGGCGCTACGCTATTTGGAGCGCGGCGGCAAGGAAGTGATCATCACGTCGATCGAGCCGTTGCACGACGCATTGCAGGGTCGGGCTGGAACCAGGATCGTCCCCTAGGGGCAAACAGGCGAGGAACGCACGTGAGCATTGGCCTCCTGGAGCAGACCGAACTGTCGGTCATCAATGTCGGCGTCGAGATGTTCGTGCGCAGCGTCCGCGAATCGGGCGGCAAGGCGCTGCAGCTCGACTGGCAGCCGCCGGGCGATGGCGACGCGCAAGGGGCCTGGGTGCTGGCAGGCCTGGCGAGCGACGTCGACGACGCCACGTGCGCCGGGGCGCGGATCGACCGCGCGAATGCGCTCGTCGTCGAGCGCGTTCTCGCTGCGCAACCGGTGCTGGTCGACGTGGCTCTTCACGCGCGTGACGTCTGGCCCGGCTTCGCGCGCACGCTGCTGCACGCCGGTGCGCCCATCAAGTGGCCGCGCATGTGCGGCCCGATGCAGGGCGCGATGATCGGGGCCGTGCTGTACGAGGGCTGGGCCGATGATGCACAGGCCGCCGAGGCGATGCTGGCCGCCGGCGAGATCAGTTTCTTGCAGTGCCATGACTTCGGCGCGGTCGGACCGATGGCTGGCGTCATCTCTCCTTCCATGCCTCTTTTCGTGGTCCGCAATCAGGATCGCGACAACGTCGCCTACTCGAACATGAGCGAAGGGATCGGCCGCGTGTTGCGCTTCGGCGCCAACGGGCCGGACGTCATCGAGCGGCTGCGCTGGATCGAGGCCGTGCTCGCGCCGACCCTGCGAACCGCGGTGCGCGCCGTCGGTGGCATCAATCTCAAGATGATTCAGGCGCAGGCGCTGCTGATGGGCGACGAAGTGCACAGCCGCAATGCGGCGGCGACGCTGCACTTCCTCGCCGCCATCGCCGGCCCGCTCGCCGAGGCGGCGACCGACCGGCGCGCCCTGCGCGAGACCTTCGATTTCATCGCCGGCAATTCGCAATTCTTTCTGAACCTGTCGATGGCTTCGTCGAAGGCGATCATGGACGCGGGGCACGACGTTGCGGGAAGCAGCATCGTCACGGCGATTGCCCGCAACGGCGTGACCACCGCGATTCGGGTCAGTGGCCTGGGCGCGGCATGGTTTCAGTCGCCGTGCGACACGCCGCTCGGTCTGTACTTCCCCGGTTTCTCTGAAGCCGACAGCAATCCCGATCTCGGCGATAGCGCCATCTGCGAAACCGCCGGCTTCGGCGGCTTCTCGCTCGCCGCATCGCCGGCGCTTCTGCAGCTCATTGGCGGCTCGGTGGCCGAATCGATCGCCTATTCGCGCGAGATGTACGAGATCACGGCGGCTCGCAATCCCTCGCTGTCGCTGCCGAATCTCGACTTCAGCGGCGCGCCCTGCGCCATCGACATCCGAAAAGTCGTCGACACCGGCATTCGCCCTGTCATCACGACCGGCATCGCCCACAAGCAGGCCGGCATCGGTCAGATCGGCGCCGGCATCGTGCGCACCCCCATGGGCTGCTTCGTCCAGGCCGTCCGCGAGCTCGCCGGGAAACTGGAGTCCGACACCGCGTGTTGAGGTCGCTCACCTGCGCCCGCGGTGCCGTGACGGCGCCGCACCATCTGGCCGCCCAGGCCGGTGCTGGTGTTCTGCGCGACGGCGGCACCGCCGTCGAAGCGATGGTGGCCGCCGCGGCGACCATTGCCGTCGTCTATCCGCACATGAACAGCATCGGCGGCGACGGGTTCTGGTTGATCAGCCGCCCAGGCCATGCGCCAGTGGGCATCGACGCGTGCGGCCGCGCTGCGGCGCTCGCGGCGCCCGCCTGGTATCGAAGCCAGGGCCACTCCGCCATTCCGACGCGCGGGCCGCTGGCTGCGAACACGGTTGCCGGTGCGGTCTCCGGCTGGAAGTGTGCCCTCGATCTCGTCGACGCCAAGTTGCCCGTGTCTCGCCTTCTCGAAGATGCGTCGTGGTACGCACGCGAAGGAACTCCGGTCAGCCGAAGCCAGGTCGACTACACCGATCGCTTTCTTGCCGAGCTGGCGCTGCAGCCCGGCTTCGACGCCGTGTTTCTGTGTGATGGCGCATTGCCGAAGGCACGATCGATGCAGCGTTTCCCGGCTCTTGCGGAAACCTTCAGCCGGCTCGCCCGACGCGGGCTCGACGATTTCTATCGCGGCGGTGTTGGTCGGGCGATGGCGGCCGAACTGACGCGCCTGGGCAGCCCGCTGCGACTCGAAGACCTGCAGCGACAACAGGCCGCGACTGTCACCCCGCTCGAAGTACCGCTGTCAGTTGGAACAGCGTTCAATCTTCCGCCGCCGACGCAGGGCCTCGCATCGCTGATGATCTTGGCGCTGTTTGACCGAATTCGTGCCAGTGCCGCCGTCGACAGTTTCGCGCATATTCATGGCATCGTCGAAGCGACGAAGCAAGCCTTTCTCGTAAGGAACCGCTTCGTTTGCGACCCCGGTGTGATGACCGTCGAGCCCGGCGGCTTCCTATTCGACAAGGAATTGGCCACGCGTGCCGGTGCCATCGATCCTGCCCGGGCTCGAACGTGGCCCGAGGCTGCGAGCAAGGGCGACACCGTGTGGATGGGTGCAGCGGACCGAGACGGTTGTATGGTGAGCTATATCCAGAGTGTCTATTGGGAATTCGGTTCTGGCGTTGTGCTGGCCGACACCGGCGTCAACTGGCAGAACCGCGGGTCGAGCTTCTCGCTCGACGATGCCTCGCATCTCGTTCTCGCTCCCGGCCGAAAGCCCTTCCATACCCTCAATCCCGCTTTCGCCCGCCTGTCCGATGGGCGAGAGATCGTCTACGGCAACATGGGCGGCGACGGTCAACCACAGAGCCAGGCCGCGATCTTCAGCCGCTACGCCATGTTCGACCAAGACTTGCAAGAGGCAATCAGCGCACCACGTTGGTTGCTCGGTCGCACCTGGGGCCAGATGAGCGTGAGCTTGAAACTGGAGAATCGCTTTGAGCCGTCGGTCGTCGCGGCGCTGCAACAAAGCGGCCACGACGTGGAGTTAATCCCGGCCTTTTCGGACCTCGTCGGGCATGCGGGTGCGCTAGTCCGCTATTCCAACGGAGTCATCGGCGGTGCCTCGGATCCACGCTCCGATGGTGTCGTCGCCACTTTTTAGGACTACTTTAGTTAGCGGCATTACGGCATTTAGTGTCCGCTGAAAGTGCACAGCGCAGGCAATCGGGGCGGCGCCGGGCGGATCGCGAAGAGACGTATCCCCCGGACTAAAGCCGACGCTCGTCATTCGGGCTCAAACGTTTGACACGAGCGGCGGCCGTGTGACGTCTCAGAATTTGAACACCGTGCCTTGTAAGTTCGCACCAGCGCCTATTGTTGTCCCGTAGAAATGGCCATCGGAAGCTTGAATCAAGCCCGCGAAGGGATTTGCCCCGTCGTCAGTGCCGTTGCTTCCAAATGAATGCAGCACCGCCTCGATGCCGCCGGGATTCAACCTAAAGAGGGTGCCCGTGTGTGTCGGCTGGGAAGATAACGCCATCAAATCAACGACTTACTGCAAGAAAAAGCCACCTAAACTGCACCGTGGTGCACCTTAGGTGGCGATTATCCTGGTGGAGCTGGGGGGAATCGAACCCCCGTCCGAAAGCCATTGCCGGGCAGATCTACGCGCTTAGCTGACTGATTTGGTTTTAATGCCTCGGGTCGCGCAGCAGCACGCTACCTTCGGCACGAGTCACTTAGTTTGACTTCCGGCTGAGTGACCCAACCGGAAGCGAGCCAATGTGTATGACTTCGCAGCGATCAGGTTGCCCCGATCACCCAGCCCATCGGCCAACTGTTGCGAAGCTCACCGGTTTTAAGCGGCGAGGGCGTACGAAGTATCGTTCGCAGTTACTTTGTTTCCAGTGGATTTACGAGCGAACTGGTGCTCGGCGTGCACTGTTCCGACTCCGAACCCTCGTCGAAGCCAGGTCAGCCCCAGAAGCGCTATTTTAGGCTATCGGGGCGTTCGTCAAGGCCGATCTCGCGCCGTTCCGAACAGCGTCATCAGCTGTGCTGGCCGGTCGATCACCGCATCGGCGCCCCACGCTTCGATCGGCTCACCTGCGCCCAGATAACCCCAGGACGCGACCACGGTGGCCATCCCGGCTGCTCGACCGGCCACGACGTCGCGGTGGTCATCGCCCACGTAGACGCAATCGGCGGCAGCGACGTTGGCCCGGCGCGCCGCCTCGAGGAGCGGTGCGGGATGCGGCTTCGCATGCGCGGTCGTGTCGCCGCACACGATCGCCGAGGCTGTTCCGGCGAACCCGAGAGCGGCAATGAGAGGCTCGGCAAATCGTGCTGCCTTGTTGGTGACGATGCCCCAGGCCATGCCGTCGCACCCGAGGGCTGCCAGCAATTCCGCAATGTCGGCGAACACGTGCGTGGCCTGCGTCATCCGCGCCTCGTAGCGCTGCAGGAATTCGTCGCGCAGGGCAAGGTAGCACGAGTCACCGGGCGCCACCGAGAACCCGGCACCCACCATGCCGCGGGCGCCCGAACCGACCAGAGGCCGAAGTCTCTCGAAGGGAAGAGGCTCAAGTCCATGCGCCTCGCGCATGTCGTTGCAGGCACCCGCCAGATCGGGTGCGCTGTCGATCAGCGTGCCATCGAGATCGAACAGCACCGCCCGCGGACGCGGAATCAGGTTACTTGCGACAAGCGACAAGGTAGTTGACGCTGGTGTCGGAGGAGAGCCGGTAGCGGCGGCTGAGCGGGTTGTATTCGAGGCCTCGCATCTCGGCGAGGTCGAGCCCGGCGCCGCGGCACCACAAGGCCAGCTCGCTCGGCCGGATGAGCTTGGCGTATTCGTGCGTGCCTTTGGGCAGCAACTTCAGCACATGCTCGGCACCGACGATCGCGAACGCGAAGGCCTTGGCATTGCGATTGATCGTCGAGAAAAAAGCCCATCCTCCCGGTTTCAGCAAGCGTGCGCAGGCGGCGACGATCGCCTCGGGATCGGGCACGTGCTCGAGCATTTCCATGCAGGTCACGACGTCGAAGCTTTCCGGCACGTCGGCAGCGAGCGTTTCGGCGGCGATCTCGCGATAAGCGACATGCGGCGTCGCCGCTTCTATCGCGTGCAGTTGCGCGACCTTCAAGGCCTTGCCGGCGAGATCGATGCCGAGAACGTCAGCACCGCGTCGCGCCATGGAGTCGGCAAGGATGCCGCCGCCGCAGCCGACGTCGAGCACGCGCCGGCCCTTGAGGGCCGCGAGATCGTCGATCCAGTCCAGGCGCAGTGGATTGATCTCGTGCAACGGCCGGAAATCGCTTTCGGTATCCCACCAGCGATGCGCCAGCTCGCTGAATTTCGCAAGTTCGTGAGGGTCGGCGTTCAACATGAGGGCAGTAGCCGTCACCAAACAAAAAACCCCGCGTCGCGGGGTTTTTTGATCCAGCGAAGCGTCTTACTTTCCGCGGGTACCGACCACTTCGATTTCCACGCGACGATTCTTCGCGCGGCCCTCGGCGGTCTTGTTGTCGGCGACCGGCTGCTTCTCGCCCTTGCCTTCGGTGTATACCCGGTTCTTCTCGATGCCCTTGGAGACGAGGTAGTCCTTGACTGCGTCGGCACGGCGCACCGAGAGGCGCTGGTTGTAGGCGGCGGTGCCGATCGAGTCGGTGTGGCCGACGGCGATGATGACTTCGAGGTTCAGACCGCCCATCTTGCTCGTGAGGTCGTCGAGCTTGGCGCGGCCTTCGGGCTTGAGCACCGCCTTGTCGAAGTCGAAGAAGGCATCAGCGGCGAAGGTGACCTTCTCGCTGGTCGGCGCCACGATGACGGCAGCAGGCGCAGGAGCCGGCGCAGGCGCGGGCGCAGCGCCCGGAGCCGGAGCGGGCATCGGCGCCGGCGCGGGGGTCGGAACAGGCACACCGTCGCAGCCGGCGAGGCCGGTCGCGGGCGTCCACACGCCGTCGCGCCAGCAGAGTTCGTTGGTACCATTTTTCCAGGGCAGGCCGGTACCGCTGACCCAGTTGTCGACCGTTTGCGCCGACACGGCGGTCACGGAACAGGCGACAGCAGCGGTTGCAAAGAGCGACGCTACCTTGTTCAGTTTCTTCATGATTCTCCTCTCGAGGGAAGGCAAGTAATGTTCTGCGAAAACGTCCGAACCTGAATCGGAAAGTACTGGCCACCCCCGTGGGAACGGGTACTGGCCACCGACCGAGTTATTGTGCCATAGGGCTTTCGTTCGGCCTGATTTTGCCCCGGTGGGCGGCCTCGGGCAGACACGTTGTTGCGCCGCTGCTACAGCGTCTCGCAACTTAGAATTCACCGTCGCGCTCGGCTTTGCAGCGGGCGATGCCCCGAAGCACGCAAAGCGAGCCCATGATCCCATTCGCCAAGGAAACGCTGCCGATCAGCCTCGAAGAGGAAATGCGGCGGTCCTATCTCGACTACGCGATGAGCGTGATCGTCGGCCGGGCCCTGCCGGATGCGCGCGACGGTCTGAAGCCAGTGCATCGCCGCGTTCTGTTCGCGATGCACGAGGTCAGCAACGACTGGAACCGGCCTTACAAGAAGAGCGCGCGCATCGTCGGCGACGTGATGGGCAAGTACCACCCGCACGGCGACAGCGCCATCTACGACACGATCGTGCGCATGGCCCAGCCTTTCTCGCTGCGCCACATGCTGGTCGACGGGCAAGGCAACTTCGGCTCGGTCGACGGCGACAACCCGGCGGCGATGCGCTACACGGAAATCCGCCTGGCCAAGATCGCGCACGAAATGCTCGCCGATCTCGACAAGGAGACGGTCGACTTCGGCCCGAACTACGACGGCAACGAGAAGGAGCCGCTGGTCCTGCCGACGCGGCTGCCGAACCTGCTCGTCAACGGCTCGTCGGGCATCGCCGTCGGCATGGCGACGAACATTCCGCCGCACAACCTGAACGAGGTCGTCGACGCCTGCCAGCACGTGCTGAAGCACCCCGATGCGACGATCGACCAGCTGATGGAGATCATTCCGGCGCCCGACTTTCCCACCGCCGGAATCATTCATGGCCTGGCTGGCGTGCGCGACGGCTATCGCACCGGCCGCGGCCGCGTGATCATGCGCGCGAAGTGCCACTTCGAGGACATCGACAAGGGCCAGCGCCAGTCGATCATCGTCGACGAGATTCCATACCAGGTGAACAAGAAGAACCTGCTCGAGCGGATGGCCGAGCTGGTGCACGAGAAGAAACTGGAAGGGATCAGCCACATCCAGGACGAGTCCGACAAGTCGGGCATGCGCGTGGTGATCGAGCTCAAGCGCGGCGAAGTGCCCGAAGTGGTCTTGAACAATCTTTACAAGCAGACCCAGCTGCAGGATTCCTTCGGCATCAACATGGTCGCGCTGATCGACGGCCAGCCGAAGGTCTGCAACCTGAAGGACCTGATTGCGATCTTCCTCGAGCACCGGCGCGAGGTGGTGACGCGGCGCACCGTGTTCGAGCTGAGGAAGGCACGCGAGCGCGGCCACGTGCTAGAGGGCCTCGCCGTGGCGCTGGCCAACATCGACGAGTTCATCGCCACGATCAAGGCCTCGCCGACGCCGCCGGTCGCCAAGAGCGCGCTGATGGGCAAGAGCTGGGACTCATCGATGGTGCGCGAGATGCTGGTGCGCGTCGCCGGCGAATCGACCGAGGGCAGCGATGCCTATCGCCCCGAAGGCCTGTCGCCGAATTTCGGCCTGCAGGCCGACGGGCTCTATCGTCTGTCGGACGACCAGGCCGCCGAGATCCTGCAGATGCGCCTGCAGCGACTGACCGGGCTCG
>JBDTIO010000116.1:0-4601 GCA_039936375.1 Caldimonas sp.
CGGCTCGGCGTAGCGCAGGTCGCTGTCGGGGCAATGCAGGCCGGTCGAGAAGCGCCAGAGCTGCTCGCCGCTCTCGGTTGCGGCGTAGACGTTGACGCGGCCACTGCCGCGCTTGAGCGCCGTCTCGATCGCCTCGATCGCACGCACCTTCTCGGTGGTACCGATGCGAAAGCGGTCGGCGACGACGTCGAGCATCTTGCGCGGGCCGGTGGGCGAAGCGACTTCGCGCTCGGCGTGCACGCGGGTGAAGCCGCTGGCCGAGAGCCACTGTTCGATTTCGTCTGCGGTCGTCGCCGCCGGCAGCTCGACCGGGAAGGTGACGACGAGGCGCGGCTCTTCGGCTTGCGTCTCCGCACTCGCACTCGCACTCGCACTCGCACTCGCACTCGCACTCGCACTCGCCCCCGCGACCGCGATGGCCCGGGCCGTCTGCGCACGCGCGAGCAGCTCGGTGTAGATGGTCTCCGGCGAATCGTGACGCACACGCTGCGCCGTCTGCTTGTCGTACAGCGTGGCAGCGCGTGCGAACAACAGTTTCAGGTGGTCGTTGAGCTCCGTCATCGTGCCAACCGTCGAGCGCGAGCTGCGCACCGGGTTGGTCTGGTCGATGGCGATCGCAGGCGGCACGCCTTCGACCTTGTCGACCGCCGGCCGGTCCATGCGCTCGAGGAACTGGCGCGCGTAGGCGCTGAAGGTCTCGACGTAGCGCCGCTGCCCTTCGGCGTAGAGCGTGTCGAACACCAGGCTAGATTTCCCCGAACCGCTCGGGCCCGTCACCACCGTCATTTCGCCGGTGCGCAGATCGAGATCGAGGTTCTTGAGGTTGTGCTGTCGCGCGCCGCGAATGCGGATGACGCCGGAACTCATCGGGGAGGTCTTTCGCGTAGGGAGCGGAGCATTCTAGGGAGGGGTCGGCCGCGCTGTTTCGCAAGGGCGAAAGACCTGTGAATCGAAGGGATGCGCTGACGCTAGACTGGCTTTCTTCGACGCTTTGCGAGACTGTCGCCATGAAGATCGAATTCGTTTCAGACGTCGCCTGCCCGTGGTGCGCGGTGGGCCTCTATTCGCTCGAGAAGGCGATCGCCAATCTCGGCGGCACTGTGCCGGTCGAGGTGCATTTCGAGCCATTCGAGCTCAACCCGGCGATGCCGCCGGAAGGCGAAGACGCGATCGAGCACCTTTCGCGCAAGTACGGCGCGCCGCCCGAGCAACTCGCGAAATCGCGGGTCGCCCTGCGCCAGCGCGGTGCCGAGGTCGGCTTCACCTTCGGCGACCGGCCGCGCGTCTGGAACACCTTCGATGCGCACCGCCTGCTGCACTGGGCCGGTCTCGAAAGCGCAAGCAAGCAAAGCGCGCTGAAGCACGCCTTGCTCGGCGCGTATCACACCGACGCCGAGAACCCGGGCGCACAGGATGTGCTGCTGCGCCTGGCCGGCGAAGTCGGCCTCGACGTCGAGCGGGCCCGCGCGATTCTCGATTCCGACGAATACGCCGGCGACGTCCGCGAGCGCGAGCGTTTCTGGCAGGAGCGCGGCATCCATTCGGTGCCCGCCATCGTCATCGACGATCGCCATCTCATCTCCGGCGGCCAGCCGCCCGAGGTGTTCGAGCAGGCCATGCGGCAGATCGCCGCCGCGGCCTGAAGGCGGCGTCGACGATGCCGCTGATCGCCATCGCCGCGGCTCTGGTGGTCGTTGGCCTCGGGCTGGCGATCGCGGCAATTCCGCCGCTCGCCCGCTCCCGCGTCGGCAGCTTCGCGGCGCGCGCGCTCGCGGCGATCGTCTTCCTGGTCACCGGCCTCGGCCTCGGCGTAATCGCCCTCGGCGTGCGCGGGCTGCACCCGCTGGCCAACGAGCAGACCGCGGCCCGCGTCAGCGTCACGCCGACGGGGCCGCAGCGCTTTGCCGCGATCGTTCACTTCGCCGACGGCCACGACGAATCGTTCGACCTGGCGGGCGACGACGTCTACATGGACGCGCACATCATCAAGTGGACGCCGCTCGCCACCACGCTCGGGCTGGCCACCTCGTATCGCCTCGAGCGCATCGGCGGCCGCTACGACGACCTCGGCCAGGAGAACACCGCCCTGCGCACGGTCTTCGATCTCGGCGACCCGCAACTCGTCAACCTGGCCACGCTGAGCCAGAGATTCCCGCTCGGCCTTTTCTTCGACGCCGAATACGGCTCGACGACCTACGTGCCCGTGAACGTACCGACCACGCTCTCACTTCAAGTCTCGACGAGCGGGCTGCTGTTCCGGCCGGCGGCGCCGGCACCACCTTGAGCGAGCCGCTCAGGCGGCCAGCAGGCGCAGGCTGCGCGATTGCGGATCGACCTCGACCTGCGCGCCGTGCGGCACTTGCGCCGTAATGTCGACGTCGAAGCCGGCCATCATCGTGATGTCGCCGAAAGCCGCGCCCTGCACCAGGATCGGGTTGACGCTGTTGAAGACGATCGCCAGCGGCACGACGCCGCGCGACGCCATCTCGCGCAGCATCCAGGCGCTGGCGACGCCGCCCTTGGCGGTGTCGAGCACGAGGATGCGGCCGACGTACGACTGTCCGGCCAGCTTGTGCGCCGGCCGCGAAAACGTGCCGGCGATGCGGTCGAGGTCGTAGCGCGCGGAAAAGCCGTCGCGCGCCACCAGTGCGGTGCCTCGCACGGTCCTGCCGATGGCGTGGCGCGCGACGAAGACGCGGGCCGTTTCGACCGCCGTGGTGTCGCTGCTCATGCGATCCGCCCTGTCGCGGCCGCGTCGATGCACTGCTCCATCGATGCGAGCATCGGCACGTAGCCGTAACCGCCGAGGATGTTGACGAGCTTGGCGCTGTTGGTGGCCAGGCGTTTCCAGCCGTTGGCCTCGGCCATCTCGCGCGCATACGACTGGTAGAAGCACATGCCCGAGAGCACCTGGCCGCCGGCCGCCTCGATGCGGCCGGTGTAGCCGAAGCGGTCGGCATCGGGCTTCACCTGCGGGCTGGTGACGGCGAGCATGGGCTTGAGGAAGCGGCGGCCTTCGCACAGCTCGGCGATGCGGCGCAGCTCGTAGAGGCTCAGCTGCGGCGCCGAGAAGACGACGACGTCGATCTCGTCGGAGACGGCGTAGCTCTGCTGCAGCGCCTGCACGTCGTCGCGGCCGATGCGATGCGCCACGGGCAGGCGTTCGCCGCGAACATCCTGCAGGCGCGTCGCTTCCGGCGTGATGCCGACGAGGTGAAAGAGGGCGATCGAGCCGAAGCTCGCCATCGCCGCGCCGAAGTGCTTCATCGCGTCGGAGCCCGGCGCACCTTCGAGGCCTTCGACGACGGGCACCGACCAGTAGTTGCCGGCTAGCCGGCCGATGACGCCGCCGAGCGCGCCCCAGTCGTTGAGCGTCGACGGCGTCCAGTCGACCCGGATGCGGACCGTGGCACGACGCTGCGCCTCGAGATGAAAGCCGTAGCGCGGCGTGCGACCGGTGAGGCCGGCCGAAAGCGCCGACGGGCCACCCTCGAAATTCGAGCGGGCGCCGCAGATCGAGTTCGAGTAGATGACGACGCCGGTGTCGCCGAAGGCGACGTGCTCGCCGCGCGTCGGCGCCTGCAGCGTCTGGTAGTTGATGCAGGTGTCGGTCATCGCCACGCCGAGACGCACGAAGGCCTCGATCGCGCGCCGCTCCAGCGTCAGCATCCAGGGCGCCTGCTTGAGCAGGCCGGCCTTGGCGAAATCGGTGCCGCGCGGATCGGTGATGGTCGGGATGCAGACGCGCGCGCCCGACTCGGCGCCCAGGGCTTCGAGCCATTGCACGCCGGACTCGCCGAGGCTCTCGGTGTCGGCCATGATGTGCGCCTGCGTCACCGGCACGAAGTCTTCGGCGCCGAAGAAATCGCCGACCTTGATCTGATGCTCGAGAGCGAGCTGCGGGCCGCGGCCTCGCTCGCCGGCGAGCATCGCCTCTTCTTCGGCGTCGAGCCTCATTCCAGCTCGACGCCGGAATCGCGCACCGCCTTGCCCCACTTGGCGATCTCGGCCTTCTGGAATTCGGCGAAAGGCAGCGTGACGTTCGCCGCCGCCTGCACGCCGACATCGATGAGGTGGCCGCGAAAGGCATCGGCACGGACCACCCGCTTCGTCTCCGCGGCCAGCTTCGCCGACACCGCTGCCGGCAGGCCGGCCGGCGCGAACAAGGCCCACCACGCGGTGGCCTCGAACCCTTTCAGGCCGGCCTCGTCGAGCGTCACGACCTGCGGCAGGACTGGCGAGCGCTCGCGGCTGCTCACCGCCAGTGCCCGCAGCTTGCCGGCGCGGATGTGCGGCAGCACCGACTGCACCGGGTCGAACATGAGCGGAATCTGGCCGCCGAGCAGGTCGCTGATTGCCGGGGCGCTGCCCTTGTACGGCACGTGCCTGAGCTCGACACCGGCGGCTTTGGCGAACATCTCGCCGGTGAGATGGCCGGGCGAGCCGTTGCCGGCCGAGCCGAAGTTGATGCTGCCCGGCGCATGCTTCGCCGCAGCGATGAGCTCGGCCACATTGGCGTAGGGTGTGCCGGCGTTGACGACCACCGTCACCGGCGCCGAAGCGGCCAGGCCGAGCGGCGTGAAGTCCTTGGTGGCGTCGTA
>JBDTIO010000117.1:0-3695 GCA_039936375.1 Caldimonas sp.
ACGTCGACGCGCAGGCGCGCCAGCCGGCCCGACTTGACCATGCCGCGCTCGATGATCTCGGCCAGCACGAGCGGCTCGATGTTGCCGCCGCACAGCACGAGGCCGACCTTGCGGCCGGCGAAGCGCGGCTTGTCCTTGAGCAGCGCGGCGAGGCCGACCGCACCGGCGCCCTCGACGACGGTCTTCTCGATCTCGAGCAGCATCAGGATCGCCTGCTCGATGTCGTCTTCGGAGACGAGCACCACGTCGTCGACCAGCGCCTCGATCATCGGCAGGGTCAGCGTGCCCGGGTTCTTGACGCCGATGCCGTCGGCGATCGTCGCCTGGCGGCTCTCGCGGTTC
This sequence comes from Caldimonas sp., assembly GCA_039936375.1. GTDB lineage: Bacteria > Pseudomonadota > Gammaproteobacteria > Burkholderiales > Burkholderiaceae_C > Schlegelella_A. The sequence goes on from JBDTIO010000117.1 coordinate 343, forward strand.
TGCCCGTGCCTGGCGTTCCACGCCGCCGGGAAACGCTCGGTCTGTACGCCGACGACCCGGATGCCCGGCTTGATCGCCCGCGCCGCAGTGGCGATGCCGGCAATCAGGCCGCCTCCGCCGATGGCGATGACGAGGGTGTCGATCTCCGGCTGCTGCGCCAGCATCTCGAGGCCGATGGTGCCCTGGCCGGCGATCACCGCCGGGTCGTCGAAGGGATGGACCAGCGTGTAGCCGCGCTCGGCGACGAGCTTCAAGCCGGCGACCCGGGCGTCTTCGAAAGTGTCGCCCTCGAGCACGACCTCGGCGCCGAAGCCGCGCGTGTTCTCGACCTTCACCGACGACGCGAAGCGTGGCATGACGATGGTGGCGGCGATGCCCATCCGCTCGGCGTGATATGCCACCGCCTGCGCGTGGTTGCCGGCCGAGACCGCGAGCACGCCCTTGGCACGCTCTTCGGCCGTCAGCTGCGACAGCTTGTTGAGGGCGCCGCGCTCCTTGAACGACGCCGTGAACTGCAGGTTCTCGAACTTGAGAAAGACCTCGCAGCCGCAGATCGCCGATAGCGTGCGCGAGCGCAGGCAGGGCGTTTCGCCCACCTCGCCTTGCAGGCGCCGGGCGGCGGCGCGGATGTCGTCGACCGTGACCGTCGCGACGTTCATCCGACGCGCACCACCTTCAGCATGTTGGTGCCGCCCGGGTAGCCCATCGGCTCGCCACAGGTGATGCCGTAGGTATCACCGGGCTTGAGCACGCCGGCCTCGACGAGCAACTGCTCGGCGTGCTGCAGCGCCTCGTCGCGATCATCGAAATTGGGCATCAGCATCGGCGTGACGTTGCGGTACATCGCCATCCGCCGCTGGCTCCTGATCTGCGAGGTGATGCCGAAGATCGGCACGTGGATCTTCTGCCGGCTCATCCAGAGCGCCGTCGAGCCCGATTCGGTGAGCGCGAGGATGGCCTTGCAGCCGAGGTGGTAGGCGGTGAAAAGCGCGGCCATGGCGATCGACTGGTCGATCCGGCCGAAGGTCTTGTTGGTGAAGCCGGCATCGAGCGAGATCTCCTCGGCGCGCTCGGCCTCGACGCAGATCGAGGCCATCATCTCCACCGTCTCGACCGGGTAGCGGCCGGCCGCTGTCTCGGCCGAGAGCATCACCGCGTCGGTGCCATCGAGCACGGCATTGGCGACGTCGCTCACCTCGGCCCGCGTCGGCACCGGGTTGACGATCATCGACTCCATCATCTGCGTCGCTGTGATGGTGAAGCGGTCGAGCTCACGAGCCAGCCTGATCATGCGTTTCTGCAGCGCCGGCACGGCGGCATTGCCGACCTCGATCGCCAGGTCGCCGCGCGCGACCATGATTCCGTCGGAGGCGCGCAGGATCGATTCGAGCGCCGGGATCGCTTCGCTGCGCTCGATCTTGGCGACTAGCTGCGGCTTGTGCTTCCACGGCTCGCCGGCAACATTGGCGAGCTGGCGCGCCATTTCCATGTCGGTGGCGCTCTTCGGAAAGCTGACCGCGAGGTATTCGCACTGGAACGACATCGCCGTCTTGATGTCTTCCATGTCCTTGGCCGTCAACGCCGGCGCGGTCAGGCCGCCGCCGGCCTTGTTGATGCCCTTGTTGTTCGACAGATCGCCGCCCACCATGACGGTGGTGTGCACCTCTTCGCCGCGCACCGCGTCGACGACCAGGCGGAGCAGGCCGTCGTTGAGCAGCAGCGTGTCGCCGGGGCGCACGTCGCGCGGCAATTCCTTGTAGTCGAGGCCGACCCGGGCGCTGGTGCCCAGGCCGGCAAAGCCAGCGTCGAGCACCAGCTTGCTGCCGGCTTCGAGCAGCGTCTTGCCGCCTTCGATCTTGCCGACACGGATCTTCGGGCCCTGCAGGTCGGCCATGATGGCCACCTCCCTGCCGACCTTCTTCGAGAGCTCGCGGATCAGCGCCGCACGATCGATGTGATCCTGAGCCGTGCCGTGCGAGAAGTTGAGCCGCATCACGTCGACGCCGGCGCGCAGCATGCGCTCGAGCACCTCGGGCGAGCTCGAAGCCGGGCCGAGGGTGGCGACGATCTTGGTGGCGCGCAGGCCGTTCATTTCCATCAGGCAGGGTCCGATAAGGTTTCGCGAGCGCGGCGCTCGAGGATTTCGATCGCCGGCAGGGGGCGGCCTTCGAGCATTTCGAGAAAGGCGCCGCCGCCGGTCGAGATGTAGCCGATGTCGTTCGCGATGCCGTATTTCGCGATCGCGGCGAGCGTGTCGCCACCTCCGGCGAGGCTGAACGCATCCGACGCGGCGATGGCGCGGGCGATGACTTCGGTGCCTTGCGAGAAGGCCTCGAATTCGAAGACGCCGACCGGGCCATTCCAGACGATCGTGCCGGCCGATTTCAGCACCTCGGCCAGCGCGCTCGCGGTCTTCGGCCCGATGTCGAGAATGAGATCGTCGCCGTCGACATCGGCGACCTGCTTCACGGTCGCCGCCGCATCGGCATTGAAATCGCGCGCCGTGACGACGTCGGTCGGGATCGGCACCTCGGCGCCGCGCGCCCGCATCGCCTCGATCACGGCGCGCGCCTCGCCGACGAGCGAGGGCTCGGCCAGACTTTTGCCAATCGGCAGCCCGTCGGCCAGCAGGAACGTGTTGGCGATGCCGCCACCGACAACCAGCCGGTCGACCTTCCTGGCCAGACTTTGCAGGACCAGCAGCTTGGTCGAGACCTTGCTGCCGGCGACGATGGCGACGAGCGGGCGTTTCGGATTTGCCAGCGCCTGGGTGATCGCGTCGACCTCAGCGGCGAGCAGCGGCCCGGCGCAGGCGAGGTGGGCGAATTCGGCGATGCCGCAGGTGGTCGCTTCGGCGCGGTGCGCGGTGCCGAACGCGTCGTTGACGAAAACGTCGCACAACGCCGCCAGCTTCCTGGCGAGCGCCGGATCGTTCTTCTTCTCGCCCTTGTTGAGGCGGCAGTTCTCGAGCACGACGAGCTGGCCGGGCGCGACATCGACGCCCTCGGTCCAATTCTTCTTTAGCGGTACCGTGCGGCCGAGCAATTCGCCCAGCCGTGCTGCCACCGGCGCGAGAGTGTCGGCCGGCTGCGGCTCGCCTTCGGCGGGCCGGCCGAGATGCGACGTCACCATCACCGCGGCGCCGGCGGCGAGTGCCTGCTCGATGCAGGGCAGCGAAGCGCGAATGCGCGTGTCTTCGGTGATCCGGCCGGCGCTGTCCTGCGGCACGTTGAGGTCGGAGCGGATGAAGACGCGCTTGCCAGCGAGCAGGCCTTGTCGAGCGAGATCCGTGAAACGCGGCAGAGTCATTCGGCAGCCGGCAAAAGGGGCGATTTTAGGCTCCGCATCGAGGC
>JBDTIO010000118.1:0-3724 GCA_039936375.1 Caldimonas sp.
CGGGCGAGCTCGTAGTCGTTGAGCCAGGCCAGGTCGTTGACGGCGCCGCCGCCACGGATGATGACGATCGCGTCCGGCAGGCTCTGGCCAGGCCAGCTCGCGATGGCCGCCGCGATCGCTTCGCGGATCGATGCCGGCGCTCCTTCGCCCTCGAAGCGACTGTGCGCGTAGACCGCCTCGCAGAGGCCGTGCCGTTGCAGTCGGTCGGCGTCGCGCGCGAAGTCGCCCAGCCCGGCGGCGCGCGGCGGCGAGACGACGAGCAAGGTCCGGTAGTCCCATGGAGTCGGCAGCTCGCGGTTACGCCCGAAAATGCCTTCGGCAGTCAGCTGCTCGCGGATCTGGCGCTTCTTCGCCTCGAGGTCCCCGAGCGTGTAGTTCGGGTCGATCGCGTCGACGTGCAGGGTCAGCCCGTATTGGGCGCTGAACTCGGGCTTGGCCCGGATCAGCACCTTGATGCCCGCCGCCAGCCGCACTCCAGTCGCCTGCTGGAAGGTGCCGAGCACCCGATCGACGTCGCGTCCCCAGACGATGGCCCTGGCCTTGGCGATGAGCGAGCCGCCCGCGTCGCGCTCGGCCAGCTCGAGATAGACGTGCAGGTCGCCGTCGACGCGGACGACTTCGGCGGTTGTCCAGACACCTTGGCGGAAGGCTTGCTCGATAGCGGTGGCCACGCCGGCCAGCAGCTGCGAGAGCGGCACGCCCTTGGTCGGTGTCGTCAGGTCCTGGCTGGCGAGCTTTGCGGGATCGACGGGCAGCCAGCTCGAAAAGAGCTCGAGATCCCGGCCGATCGGGACAAACCACTTGCGCGCCTCGTTGTCCCAGCGCGCGCCCTTGGCCTTCGCTTCGGCCTTGTCGCGGAAGGGGACGTTGAGATACGTGGTCATTGGCGCTCAGGCACTCTGTCGCTATCGCTCTGCGTGGCCGAAGACGAAGTAGCTCGGAGTTTGTCCGATCGTCGTTTTCCAGCCGAGCGTCTGCAGTTCGATGGTCAGTTCAGCCGGCTGGCGGAACAGCTTGACGATCCGAAAAGTGCGCCCGTCATTCAGCCGTCTCTCCTGTATGCCCTCGGGATCCGGCATCTGGTGATTGTTTGCCGTTGAGGTCAGGTCCGGTAGGGAGTCGATGAAGAAGACGCGTCCACCCGGTCGTAGAGCAGCAGCGACACTGGCCCAGAACGATGCGAACCGATCAGCTGGCACATGGCTCAGCCAGAACGAGAAGAAGAGGGCGTCGAACTTGGCCTCCGGCCTCCATTCGAAGAGGTCAGCGACCTCATAGCGAGGCAAGGGCAGACCGGCGCTGAGGAGACGCTGTCTGTTGATGTCGATGGTCTCGGGCGAGGCGTCAACACAGGTCAGCTGGCGTGCCCTATGAGCCAGACGCTCCGTCCACCACCCCGTCCCGCAGGCGAGCTCAGCAACTTCTCCGGTGAGCGCTGCGCCTGCCAACTCCGCTTCGACTTGAGTGACCTCCGCTCTCCATCGAGCGGTCGCTTCGAGTCCGCGGTCGTAGCGCCCGCTGCGCTGCCACCATTCGTCGTACTCAGGCGCTCTCGCCCGATAGTACGCAGCCTGCTCGCCCAGAAGCTCGTCACCTGGATCAGTCATTTGGAACTCCTCGATGCCCGCAGATCGGTTTGAAGCTGCCGGTTAGGATTCTTCACCGTGACTTTGCCACTGACCACTCGGCATGAGCGCCATGGGGATGCGCTGTGGAAAGCGCCGCCGAGCGCCGCCCGGCCATTGGATCAAAGTCAACTCGGACGCACGGCTCATTGACGCGAAGTGGCATCACGGCCGAGTCGCTACGTAGCCGACGCGAAGTCCGGGCTTAAAACCGAGCGCTTCGTAGAAGGAATGCACGCGCGGATCTGTCCGGCCGCTCTGCATCAACACGTGGCAGCAGTCGATTTCCCAGGCATACCCCAATGCCGCTTGAACCACTGCCTTGCCGTGGCCCAGACCGCGAAGCTCGGGATGGGTGACCACGCTTTCCAGAAAGCCGTGGCGCTTCCCGCCCCTAAGCAAGTTCGGAGCGGTGACAAGCATGCAGGTTGCCGCAATACGATCACCATCGTCTGATACAAAGACGCGAACGCCCGGCCCGGCCAGCATTTCGTCCCAGATGCGCTCGGCACGGTCCCGAGGCTGCGCGACTGCACTGACCTCTGACCCCTCCAGGAGCAAGAGCAGTGACGGCAGATCAGAAGTGGAAGCAATTCGAGCCATGGGGCGTCTAAGGCGCTTCAATTCGAAGAACCCGTTTCGTACGGATGGCCCATCGGAAAACGCCCGACAGCTGCGCCAAGCAGCAGCCCAACGCCCAAGATCGCGCAGAGAGGAATGGGCCGGCCGCGCCAGGCTTCCCGTGGCGCCCACGCTGTCGCGACGGCGGCTACGAGACCGATGGCGAGGTTCATAACGCCGATTTTCTCACATGTGATGGTTGATAATGTTTATTATCATCCGCATCATTTAGCGTCGGAAAATGCATCGATGTGGGTCTTTCCGCGGCACGCAAACGCGGTTTCTCGAACCGGATGCGACCTCTCTAGGATCTGGACTGACTCGTCGACGGTGTCTCCGCGCGCGCTCATCGCGTCCTGATGAGGTCCACGTTGACCTGGCCACTCCGTGCCGTTGCTACGGCGCGCTGCAAGCGACTCCGGTCGTTGCGCAGGCGCCATCCGATCTTGCGCTGCCGTCGGTACGCGATAGACGTCAGCTGCCTTGGTCGGACGCTGGATCACCCGGAACGCGGTGATTTCATAGGGACGTCCTTGTGTCGAGCGCCCAGCGGCGGATCATCGCCGTTTTATAAATTGACAGCGAGGAGCCAAGCCATGCCTGACGTCTATGTCGAGCCCCGGCCGAAGGGCCGCGGCGAGGGCGATCCGATCGACCACTACGTCTTGAAGCTCGCCGGCGGCAAGTCAGCCGACAACGGCGTTCACCACCTCACGCAAGAGACGGCGATCAACGCGGCAAAGAGGATAGGGCCACAAGCCTCTGGTGGCCCGGGCTCACGTCACCGACAAGGGCAAGCCCGATCACTGGCGCTCAGCGCAGGCGACTTTCGACGCGTCGGAAAGTCACGATTTCAAGACCGCCCCGGGGAGCGCGCCCGCGTGGGTGCTGCCGCCTCGTGGAGTGGCCCCAAAAAACTTTGGAATTGCCCTTGCAGAACTCGCGCAGGTACTGCATCGATTCGCGGGACTTTGGAATATCGAATCCCGCGCGAAGTGGCGCCGATGCTCGCTTCGCGCTCCGGCCTGTCACGCCGGGGGTCGCGGATTCGAGTCCCGTCCACTCCGCCAACTTTCTCAATGACGACAGCCACTTACGAGTGGCTGTTTTCATGTCGACCACGTTGCACCTCCTCTGCATCGCTCGCCTTGAGCGAGACGAAGGTCAACCTTAAGACGAATGCGCGCTTTTGCCGAGGCATCGCGACGCACGAGGATTGAGCGGATGGCTGCTCATGACGCCAGCCAGCCGGTCTAGGTGGTGGTCACCGGTCGCCGTATGGCTACATTTGATCTGGCTCAAGGTGAAGAACCTGTCGAAGATGAACACTCATGGTGCCGCAAGAGACCTGATGACCCTCGCCTTCTGGGCCTACGCCTTCGCCGTCGTCTTCATGCGCGCCCGGGCAATCGTTCTCGAGCGCGACCAGCACGCGCAGTGGGCCGGCGAAGTGGCGCAGCGCCCGGTACGCGCCGGCC
>JBDTIO010000119.1:0-5897 GCA_039936375.1 Caldimonas sp.
CCGAACAGGGCGTGGAGGGCCTGGCGTCTTTGCATTCGAGTCTCCTGCGATACAGCCGCGAAAGGAACGATTCTCCGTGCCGACGCAAGCTCGCCGCATCAGGACATTCGCGCAGAGCGCTGCGTCCTATGATCGTTCCATGACGACCCGCACCCAGCCGCCCTTTCGCGCCGACCACGTCGGCAGCTTTCTTCGCCCGAAGCGCCTGCTCGACGCCCGCGAACACCGCGCCCGCGGCGAGATCTCGGACGAGCAGCTGCGCGACGTGGAAGACGACGCCATCGCCCAGATCGTCGAGTTCCAGGAAGACGTCGGCCTCAGAAGCGTCACCGACGGCGAGTTCCGGCGCACCTATTTCCACATCGATTTCCTCGCCCGGCTCGGCGGCGTCAAGACCGATATCCCTGTGACGATCAGGAAGCCCGACGGCACCGAGGAGCTGGCGCCGCCCGTGATGCGCGTGATCGACAAGGTGCGCCACGTCACGGACATCCAGAAGGCCGACTTCGAGTACCTGAGGTCGAAGGTCACGCCGGGCCACATGCCGAAGGTGACGATCCCGTCGCCGACGATGTTGCACTTTCGCGGCGGCCGCGCCGGCATCAGCCGCGAGCACTATCCCGATCTCGAGCCCTTCTACCGGGACGTCGCCAACGCCTACGGCGACGAGCTGCGCTCGCTGCACGCCGCCGGCTGCCGCTACGTGCAGATGGACGACACCAACCTCGCCTATCTCTGCGACGACAAGATGCGCGAAGCGGCGCGCTCGCGCGGCGACGACCCCGACGAATTGCCGCATCGCTACGCCAGCTTCATCAACCGCGTCGTCGCGCAAAAGCCCGAAGGGATGACGCTCGCCGTGCACCTGTGCCGCGGCAACTTCAAGAGCACCTGGGCGGCGCAGGGGGGCTACGAGCCGGTGGCCGAGGCGCTGCTCTCGGAGATGAACGTCGACGGCTACTTCCTCGAGTACGACGACGCGCGCTCGGGAGACTTCAAGCCGTTGCGCTTCCTGCCCAAGGGCAAGACCGTGGTGCTCGGGTTGGTCACCACCAAGCTCGGCCAGCTCGAATCGAAAGACGACCTCAAGCGGCGCATCGACGAGGCCGCGAAGTACGTGCCGCTCGAGCAGCTGTGCCTGTCGCCGCAGTGCGGCTTCTCGAGCACCGTGCACGGCAACGACATCGCCGTCGAAGCGCAGCGCGCCAAGCTGCGTTTGATCGTCGAGGTGGCCGACGAGGTCTGGGGCGGCCACTGAAGCGCCGGGCCCGGTCGCCCCGCGCGAGGCTCAGCGCTTCGACTTCGGAATCGTGCTCGCCGAGGCCGGCCCTTCGATGCCTGCCGCCTTGCTGCGCTCGCCGCTGACGAGCCGATAGGCGACGCCGGCGCAGGTCGCACCGGCCAGGGCGCCGCCCAGAACGCCCACAGCTGCTCGAGCGCCCAGCCGCCGACGAAGAGAGCCGGTCAGGTGCTGCGCGCCGGGTTCAGGTGGCAGCCCGAGACGTGACCGAAGGCGTAGGCCATCGTCAGCACCGTCAGGCCGAACGCGAACGCGACGCCGACGAAGCCGATGCCCAACTGCGGAAACGCGGCGGCGAGCACGGTACTGCCGCAGCCTCCGAGAACGAGCCAGAAAGTGCCGATGAACTCGGCCGCGGCACGATTCGACAACGGCATCTCGTCTCCGCCGAGCACGCTCTTTGCGGCGCGACCGAAAGCCCAGGCGCAACGCCCGGCGCACGCAAGCGCGCGCCGCGCGGCCTGCGTACTCAGGCCGAGGTCTTGACGACGAGTTGGTTGACGACCGACTTCACGCCACCCGTATCGCTGGCGATGTGCGCGGCGAGATCGCGGCTGGCGGCCTTGTCGACCGAACCGGTGAGCGTGACCACGCCATCGCGCGTGTCGACCTCGATGTGCAGACCTTTCACGTCGGGATCGGTGAGCAGCGCCGTCTTCACCTTGGTCGTGATGACGCCGTCTTCGATGACGGTGCCGGCCTTCGTGAGCGCCTGGCTCGCGGCTTCGCTCGACTCGATCGCCGAGGCTGCGTGCGCGACCGACGCGTTGATCTCGCCGATCGCCTGGCTGGCCTGCAGGCTCGGCGAGATCGTCGTCGTCGTGATGGTGCCGCCGGGAGTCTGCGTGACCGTGGTCGTCTTGTCGCAGGCAGCCAGCAGCGCCGTGGCCGCCAGCGCCGCGACGACGAGGCATGAAACAGGCCGAACGATCGAGCTCATGGCAAATCTCCTCATTCCGTGGTGAGTGCTTTTGCGGCAAGTTACATGCCCGGCGGCGGGCTGCGCCTACGCCGCGCCGTCACGGAGGCCAGCCACCGGCGCCAGCTTTCTCAGCATCTCGATCAACAGCGCGCGCTCGGCCCGCGACAACGCGGCAAGAGCGGGCTCTTCCATCGTCGCGGCGATCTTCTTTGCGCGCTCGACCAGTGCCCGGCCGGCGCGCGTCAGATGAATCTGCTGGGCGCGCCGGTCGCGCGTGCTGCGCACGCGCTCGATCCAGCCGCGCTCGGCCATGCGGTCGAGCGTGACCGCCATGTTCGGCGGCGAGACATCGAGCGCGCGGCCGAGCTGCTTCTGGTTGACATCGGCGTTGCCGGCAACGAGCATGAGGATCGAAAACTCGGTGATCTTCAATTCGAGCGGCGCCATGTGCAGCGCGAACACCTTCTTCATTTCGATGGCCGCCCGAGCCGTCGCGTAGCCAACCAGATGGGCGAGCTCCGAATCGTCGAGCGCGGTCGTCCCGGTACGACGCCCTCGCGGCGGCATCGACGTGGCCACACGTGCTGCCCGCACCGATGCCACCGCCGTCACGCGCTCGCCTTCTTGCGCGCCGTGCCGAGATAGGTCTCGACGACGCGCGGATCTTTCGCCAGGTCGGCGGCTGGCCCCTCGAGCGCGATCTCGCCCATCTCGAGCACATAGCCGTAGTCGGCCACCTCGAGCGCGGCGCGCGCGTTCTGCTCGACGAGCAGGATCGTCACGCCGGTTGCGCGCAGCGCCGCGATGGTGGCGAAGATATCGCGCACGACGAGCGGCGCCAGGCCGAGGCTCGGCTCGTCGAGCATCAGCAGCGAGGGCTTGCCCATCAGCGCGCGCCCCACCGCGAGCATCTGTCGCTCGCCGCCCGAGAGCGTGCCCGCCAGCTGCGCGCGCCGTTCGCGCAGGCGCGGAAAGAGCATGAAGACTTCGTTGAGTGACTTGGCGCTGTCGTTGTTGCCGAGACGAACCTGCCGGTAGCCGCCGAGCAGCAAGTTGTCTTCGACCGACATCGTCGCGAACAGCGCCCGCGTTTCCGGAACGAGCGCCATGCCGAGCATGACGCGCTCTTCGAGCGAGAGCGGGTTGATGCGGCGGCCTTCGTAGTCGATCGTTCCCCTGGACGGAAGCGCACCCATCAGCGCGTTCAGCAGCGTCGACTTGCCGGCGCCGTTCGGGCCGATGACGGTGATGACCTTGCCGGCTCGCGCCGTGAGGGTGAGGTTGTGCAGGACCTCGGCCTTGCCGTAGCCGGCCTGCAGGCTCCTGACGTTGAGCAGGAGCTCGGCCATCAGCGCCTCCTCGCGGCCGCGCCAAGGACGCGCGCGCCCCCTCGGGGGGCAGTGCAACGACGCAGCAGCAAACGTGGGGGTCTCATGTCCTCAGTGCTCCGTTCCCAGATAGGCCGCGCGCACCGCGGGGCTCGCCTGAACTTCGTCCGGCGTGCCCTCGATCAGTTTGGTGCCGAACTCCATCACCACGACTCGGTCGACCAGACCCATCACCAGGTCCATGTCGTGCTCGACCAGCAGGATCGACAGACCCTCGCCGCGCAACTGGCGCAGCACGTTGGCCAGCCCTTCCTTCTCCTTCAGGCGCAGGCCCGCCGCCGGCTCGTCGAGCAGCAACAGCGTCGGATCCGCGGCAAGCGCCCGGGCGATCTCCATCAGTCGCTGCTGCCCGAGCGCGAGGTTACCCGCCTGCTCATGCATCAGCTCGCCCATGCCGATGCGCTTCAACTGGAACTCGGCCTCGCGCATCAGGCGGCGCTCCTCGACACGATCGAGTCGCAGCATCGCCGCCGGCACGCCGTGGCGGCCGCGCAGGTGCGCGCCCAGGGCAACGTTCTCGAGGACCGTCATGCTGGCGATCATCTTCACGTGCTGAAAGGTGCGCGACACGCCGAGCCGGGCGATCTTGCGCGAGGCCAGCGAATCGATGCGCCGGCCGAGCAGGCTCACTTCACCGCGCGTCGCCGGCAGCACACCGGTGACGAGGTTGAAGGTGGTCGACTTGCCCGCCCCATTCGGCCCGATCAGGCCAAGGATCTCGCCGGCCTTGACGTCGAAGCTGACGTCGTTGACGGCGACCAGGCCACCGAATTCCTTCCTCACCGCGCGCACGTCGAGCACGACCTGGCCGTGCGGCGGCTTGGGCCGCGCCGGCAGCGCCTCGGCGTTGGCCCAGTCGACCTTGCGATCGACGCGCGGCAGCACCGCCTCGATGAACGCCCACAGACCGTCGCGCGCGTATTGCAGAACCAGCACGAGCAGGATGCCGAAGACGATGATTTCGTAGTTGCCGCTGGTGCCCATCAGGCGCGGCAGCCAGACCTGCAGCTGGTCTTTCAGGATCTGCACGACGCCGGCACCGACCAGCGCGCCCCAGACGTAGCCGACACCGCCGAGCACCGCCATGAACAGGTATTCGATGCCCATGTTGAGGCCGAACGGCGACGGATTCACGGTGCGCTGGAAGTGCGCGAAGAGCCAGCCCGAGATGCTCGCAAGCAGGGCCCCGAGCACGAAGACGGTGACTTTGACGCGGAAGGTGTCGACGCCCATCGCCTCGGCCATGGTGGTGCCGCCCTTGACGGCGCGCAGCGCCCGGCCGGCGCGCGAATCGAGCAGGTGTGTCACGGCGACGGCGGCAACGATGACGATGAGCCACACCAGATAGAAGAAGTGCCGACCGGTGCTGAGGGCAATGCCGAAGAAGTTGATCGGCGGAATGCCGAGCAGGCCGTCGTACTTGCCGAGCGCATCGAGGTTGCCGAGCAGGTAGAAGAGCGACAGTCCCCAGGCAATCGTCGCCAGCGGCAAGTAGTGGCCCGACATGCGTAGCGTGATCCAGCCGAGCACCAGCGCGGCGACACCGGTGACGGCGAGGCCGATCCAGACCGTGAGCCAGGGTGAGATGCCGTAGGTGAGCGTGAGGTAGGCAGCCGTGTACGCGCCCATGCCGACGAACGCCGCTTGGCCGAACGAAATGAGCCCGGCGATCCCGGTGAGCAGTACGAGGCCGATGACGACTAGCGTGTACAGGCCGATGTAGTTGGCCTGGGTGATCCAGAACTCGTTGCTCGCGGGCGTGAGAAGGGGCACCAGCGCCAGGGCGATTACGAAGAGGGCGAGGGCGATGCGGCGGAAGGTCATGTCGCGTCGCCCCGCGTGAGGGCCAGGCTGAGCAAAAACGCGTCCGGGCAGGCCGCCGCGCTTCGCTGGAGCGGTCGGCGCGTAGCGCCGACTGCCCTGCGATGCTCGGTCTTGCGGCCTGCCGCATAACTCGCTACGTTCGCTGCGCTCTCTGCGCTCAAACAGACGCGGCAAGTCAGAGGTGGATGCGCGCTGCGCGCGCGGCCGCAAGCCCTACGCTTCTCGGCGCCCCAGAGGCGCGCCGTGACCTCCCCGGACGCGCCTTTGCAGCAGCGCCGGTGGCACGCGTCGCAAAGGCCTACGCCGTCTGCCGCGCCGGTCTGACCGGACGACGAGAGAGCCACGCAACGCTGCTCCATCACTCCTCCTCGTCGTCGTGATGTCCGCGCTGGAACGAGCGCCAGAGCAGCACCGGAATGATGAGCGTGAAGACGATCACTTCCTTGAAGGCGCTGGCGTAGAA
>JBDTIO010000120.1:0-4551 GCA_039936375.1 Caldimonas sp.
CACCGCCCGCAGCAAGGCGATCTCGTCGATTCGCCGCTTCATGATCGAGCACGCGTTCATGGAGGTCGAGACGCCGATGCTGCACCCGATCCCCGGCGGCGCCAACGCCAGGCCGTTCGAGACGCATCACAACGCGCTCGACCAGCAGATGTTCCTGCGCATCGCGCCCGAGCTCTACCTGAAGCGCCTCATCGTCGGCGGCTTCGAGCGCGTGTTCGAGATCAACCGGAGCTTTCGCAACGAAGGCATCTCGGTTCGGCACAACCCCGAATTCACGATGCTGGAGTTCTATGCGGCGTACTGGAACCACCACGACCTGATGGATTTCACCGAAGAGGTGTTGCGCCACGCCGCCCGCGAGGCGGCCGGCTCCGCGAAGCTCACCTCCGCCGGCCACGAGGTCGACCTGGAGGCGACCTTCGCGCGCCTCACGGTGCGCGAAGCGCTCGTTCGCCACGCCGGTCTGAGCGATGCCGAAGCCGGTGACGCCGACGTGCTGCGCGCGCGCCTCGCCTCGTTGCACGAACCGGCGCCGGCGCACTGGAAGCTGCCCGAGCTGCAGTTCGGCCTGTTCGAGGCGGCCGTCGAGGCCGAGCTCTGGCAGCCGACGTTCGTCATCGACTATCCGGTGGAAGTTTCGCCGCTGGCGCGCGCTTCCGATGCCGATGCCTCGGTCACCGAGCGTTTCGAGCTCTTCATCACCGGGCGCGAATACGCGAACGGATTTTCCGAGCTGAACGACGCCGAGCACCAGGCGGCGCGCTTTCGCGCCCAGGCGGCGAACAAGGAAGCCGGCGACGAGGAGGCGATGTACTACGACGCCGATTTCATTCGCGCTCTCGAGATCGGCATGCCGCCGACCGGAGGTTGCGGGATCGGCATCGATCGGCTGGTCATGCTGCTGACTGATTCGCCGAGCATCCGCGACGTGATCCTCTTCCCGTCGCTTCGCAACGAAGATCGATCAACAAATGAGTAGCCTAATTGCTGCAAGCTTTATGGCAAGAACTCCTCGAAGGTCAGCCCTTCGACCGCGGAGAAGTGTTTGACGTTGGCGGTCAGCAGCGTGGCCTGGTGTTCGATGGCGGTAGCGCCGATAAGAGCATCGGCCAGTCGCAACCCATGAGACAACGCCAGCGTATCGATCAACGTCGAGGCGCGTAGCGAGATCGCTGGCGTGCGCTGAATGATCTCGGTGTTGCGTGCCGCGAGCCCCTTCTTCAGCCGCACCAGATCGGCCTTGTCGCGGCAGCCCTGGGCAAGCTCGATATAGGTCACGGCCGAAATACGCCACGCGAGTAGCGCGTCCAGCCGCTTGGCCGCGCCCACGTGCCCGCGCGTGAGCCACACCAGCACATCCGAGTCGATCAGCATCAATCCTTGCGCCGCGTGCCATCGTCGTTGAACCGGGAGGTGCGGATCGAACGGACGTAGCCAGCCACGTCGGCCATGTCCTCGCGATCACGCCACATCCCGAAAAGCAGATCATCCGTCACGAATTCCTCGACCGGCGCGGCGGCTTGGGCCTCTTCCTCGATGCGCACCGTCACTAACGTATCGCGCGCCTTGGCGAGCTTGGCGCGCCACTGCTCCGGCAATTCGGCCACCGGCACGTGCTCGAAGATGACAGCATTCATCGGTAGGCTTCCTTCAGTGATCCTGCTGGGCCAGCATGGCCTGGATCACATCCATCATCGCGCGCTACTTGGCTTGGGGCAATTGGCTGGCACGCTCTACGTTGCGTTGGATCTGTGGCGCCTGCATGCGCTTGAGTACAGGCACTGAGAAATATAGCCTTTCCATCGCTTCGCAACGAAACCTGATCTCGCAGGCCGGTCGGCTGTGCACCGGGCGTCGCTCGCCAAACGCTCATCTGTTCTTGAAGGCGGGCTTTCTCTTGGCAAGAAAAGCGGCCATCCCTTCGTTCTTGTCCTCGGTGCCGAAGAGCGAATGGAACAGCCGCCGTTCATAGGCGATGCCGTCGGAAAGCGGCGTTTCCCAGGCGCGGTTGATCGCCTCCTTGGCCATCATCACGCTGGGGCCGCTGAAGCCACAGATCGTTTCGGCGGCGGCGACGGCAACGTCGATCAATTCGGCCGCCGGCACGACGCGAGACACCAACCCGGCACGCTCGGCTTCGCTCGCGTCCATCATGCGGGCCGTCAGCACCATGTCCATCGCCTTCGATTTCGAGATCGCGCGCGGCAGACGCTGGGTGCCGCCGGCGCCGGGAATGATGCCGAGCTTGATCTCGGGTTGGCCGAACTTCGCCGTGTCGGCGGCAATGATGAAGTCGCACATCATCGCCAGCTCGCAGCCGCCGCCCAGGGCGAAGCCGGCTACGGCGCCGATGACCGGCTTCCTGATCTCGCGGATCGTTTCCCAGTTGCGGCTGATGAGGCCTTTCGTGTAGGCGTCGACGAAACCGAACGGCGCCATCATCGTGATGTCGGCACCGGCCGCGAACGCCTTTTCGCCGCCGGTGAGAACGATGCAGCCGATCGCGTCGTCGGCATCGAACGACTTGAGCGCGGCACCGAGCTCGTCCATCAGCGTGTCGTTGAGGGCGTTGAGCTGCTTCGGCCGGTTGAGCGTGACGAGGCCGACGCGGCGCTCGCCGCTGCCGCGCGTCTCGGTGAGGATGCATTCGTAGCTGCTCATGGGGCTGCCTCGCGCAAGATGCAAAGACGCAATGATGCAACGGGTCAGGAGGCGGCGATCTCCGGCTTCTTGGCGATCACGAGGTCGATGTAGGTTCCGGCGTCCTGGTCGATTCGGATGCGCACCGGCAGATAGCGCAACTCGGGTGAAAACCACATCTCGACGGTCAGTTCGCCGGGCTTTCGCTCGACGATGCGCGGCTTCAGGTGAAACACGGGCAGCTCGCCGAACGGTGTGTAGAGCGTCTCGGCGTCGACCACGTCGTAGGTCCAGCGCTTCATGCTGCGCGGCAGCGCCAGCGGAAACTCGAAGCTGGCACCGACGCGGAGCAGATCCGGTTTCGAGCCGAACAACCACGTGAACTGGATGAACTGGCTGGCAGTGTCTTGCACGCCGGCAAGACGCTCGCGCTTCTGGCCGTCGGCCAGCTCAACCGAGTCGGGCGCGAAGACGACGCTGACGCGGCGGCGATCACGCATCAGGAACTGCGTCTCCTCGTCGTAGCGATCGGGAACCAGGCCACTCGCGGCGACCCGGCCTTCGCTGGTCATGCGGCGTGAAAAGATCGGCGCGAACTCCGGGCCGGCGAAGAGGTCGACGTTGACCTGGTAACGATCGTCGACGCGGATCCACTCGACCTCGGCGCGGCCATTGATGGGACCTCGATAGTTGCCGTTGAGAACGTAGCTGACCTTGGTCGCGCTCGGCCAGACGAAGGTGTCGGTGGCGGGCGCCGAGGCTGGATCGGCGGCGGCGACACGCGGCGCGGCGTCGCTCGGCGACGAAGCCGCGGCGACCGACACCTCCGGCGCAGAGGCGACATCCGCCGCGGCGATGGCGGCCTCCGGCGCAGAGGCCGCCGCATCGATCGCGTCAGTCACGGGCGCCTCGGCGACCGGAGGCTCGGCGACCGCTGCCGAGGCCGCCTCGGCGGCGGCACGCGCAACGTGCAGTGCGCGCCGCGCCGCCGCGCGGCGCGGCGCGTCCGGAGCCGCGGTCTTCGGCGTTTCCGGCTCGAGCGTACGCACGTAGGCCACCTGAATGCGAGCCGGCATGGCATTGGCGGCCTGGATCGCCGCCAGCTCGGTCGCCACTTCGTGGGTCACGGTGAGGTGCCCCCACACCACGGCAACGACCACCGCGACGAAGGCTGCACGCCGGGCACCGCGCCAAGGCGGTGCAACGAACCCCGTCAGCCGGCGAGCCATGCCTCGCAGAGAGCGCGCTCGTCGGCGCTCGCCTTGTCGGCGCGGCGCAACTGCATCGTGCCGGCGCCGACGCCGGCAAGCGTGCCGGCATCGAGCACGAGGCTGACGATGCGTTGATCGCGCGCCACGACCAGCGGCGCCGACCCGTTCGCCGGCAGAGCGCGCAATGCATCGTCGAGGCGCCGCAATCGCCACTCGCCGACGGCAATCAGCTCGTCTCCGGGTGCCAGGCCGATCGCCTCGCCGGCGCCGCCGCGCAGGACATTCGTGACCTTCACGCCGGTGAGTGGGCTTTCGCTGACGCGAATGCCCAGGCGCTGCGCCAGCGTGGCCGGCTGCCGATCGAATTCGACGCCGAAGCGGCGCATCAGCGACTCGAGGGGCAGCTCTTTCGTGCCGTGCACCCCGGCCGCGATTTCCGGCGCGTAGGAGCGGCCACCGACCGTCTCGAGCGCGGCGGCAATGTCGCTCTCGTCGATCGCACCGCCTTCGCTGTGCGACCACAAATGGCGCATCACGCCGTCGAGCGTGCCCTTTCCTTCGCCGCGCAAGGTGAGGTCGAGCGCGAGCGCCACGAGCGCGCCCTTGGCGTAGTAGCTGACCGTCGCGTTCGGCGTGTTCTCGTCCTGCCGGTAGTACTTGACCCAGGCATCGAAGCTCGCTGCGGCGACGCTCTGTACGC
>JBDTIO010000121.1:0-11022 GCA_039936375.1 Caldimonas sp.
GCCGACCCGGCCCGGCACCGCGGCGGCGGTCTTCACCACCAGCGGGCCGCCCATGCAGTAGCCCTGCGTGCCGATTTTCTTCGTCTTGTCGACCTGCGCTCGCGCGTCGAGAAAAGCGATGCAGGCGACGGCATCCTTTTCCGCGGCCCCGGGGGCATTGATCGATGCCATCAGCGGCGTCAGCCTGGCCCGGTCGGCGGCGCTGTCGAAGTCGAACCAGGCGCCGCTCTCGAACAGCGGTGCCTTGGCGACGCGATAGAACGGGTTGGGCACCAGCACCGAATAGCCCTCGGCGGCGAGGCGCCGGGCCATGTCGCGCATCGCCGGACGCAGGCCGAACGCGTCGGGCCAGAGCAGCACGCCGGCGTACGTGCCGGTCGCCGGGTGGATGAAGGCCGCGTCGCAGCTGCCGTCGGCGGTCTTGAAGGCGACGTCGCTTTCGACGACGGGCGGCGCCGCCGATGCCGCACCGGTGGCGGCGGCCAGGCCCCCCGCGACCGACAAGGCGACGAACTCGCGTCGCGACAGATCGGCGGGCAGCGCGCGCGGTGCTTCGGGCTCGTGGCTGTTGCTCATCGTCGCTGCACTTCGCCTGATGGATCTGTTCACGCACTCCTGCCGGCCGTCACTTCGCGGGCCAGCCGGACCACGGTCACACCGGGTCGGAGCTTGCGCAGAGACGGCATCACAAGCATGCAATCGGGGTACGGTGTGCCAAACGCAACCTCGTCGTTCCAGCCGAGCAAGGTGCCCTGCTCGGCGATCGTCTGGCCCGTGCGCCACTCGTCGGCGAAGCGCACGTTGGCGCTGCGCGCGGCGACGGCCTCGGTCACCTCGAAAATGCGCTGCGTGCCCGGCGTGGCGAATCGCCACGCCATAGGAATATCGCTGTCCGACACGCAGCCGCTGGCCACCAGAAAACGTGCCACCGAGTCGATCGCGACGTCGCGGCTGGCAAGCTCACCGTGTTCGCCACATTCGAGCAACAGCGACAGCGCCGATCCGTCGGCGACGACGAAGCGACCGTGATCGCGCATGCGACGGCCTTCGCTGTGGCCGGCATCCATCACGACATGCAGCGGAGTTCCCAGGCGCCGCGCCAGCGCCACGTTGCGCGGCTGCATGCCGGTCAGCAGCAGAGGCGGACCGGGCTTCGACATCGAGTGCAGGTCGAGCAGCCAGTCGGCCCGTTCCACGAACGGCAGCAGCTCGAGCGCGCGACGCTGCTCGCGCGTCGTCTTGCGCGCCGCGAGGCCCGGGCCCCAGACACGATTGAGATCCTCGTCGACGAGGCGTGATTCATTCGAATCGGCCGCGTCGAAACGATCGAATGCGTCGAGGTTGCAGAACGCCAGCGTCAACGTGCCGCGCCGCGGCCTGAGCCCCGCCTGCAGAACTCCCAGCACCGCCCAGGCCCCGCACAGCTCGTTGCCGTGAATCAAGGCCGTGACGAGCACCTGCGGGCCAGGCTCTGCGGCGTCGAACGACCACACACCTTCGACGCCGGTGTTGCCCTCGCGCCAGCGCTCCAGCGCAGGCACGGGCAGGACGAACTGCGACATGCTCTTTTCCCCCGATCGTCGCGCCGGGCCGACTCAGACCGGCGCTGCCGCCTTCGCGGCGATAACTTCCACTTCGATCAGGAAGCCTGGCCAGACGAGCTGCGGAACGATCAACAGCATCGACGCCGGCCGCATCTCGCCGAGAAAGCGAGACCGGACTTTCGCATAGGCGGCGATGTCTTCGGCGCGAGTCAGGTATTGCGTCACCTTGACGATATCGGCAACCGTCATGCCGGCCTTGGCGAGCATGGCGACGACATGCTGCCAGGCGATGTCGCTCTGGCCGACGATGTCTCTCGGCAGCTCGCCCGCGGCAGCGAGGCCCGGCGTTCCCGAGGTCATCAGCCACCTGAGGTTCGGGCCGGCCTCGACAGCGTCGCTGTACGAGCCGATCTGGCGGGCGACGCCGACGTCGTAAATCGTGTGCAGCATGGGCAGATCCGCGCTCGGTGGACTCGACGCGACTTCAACCGCGTGGGGCGCAGCAGCGGCGATGGCGACGATCTCGGCCTCCCTGGCGTCGACCCAGGCAACCGCCGCTTCGCGGCCGGCCATGGCCGCCTCGGCAGCCGTCGCGAACGCATCCATCTCGGGGCGCAGCCGATGGCTCAAGGCTTCGCCGCCCTTGTCGATCCAAGAGACGATCGCGCGCGCCAGAAACTTGCCGTCCGGTGTCGGCTCGGGCCGACAGCTGAGGCGGTATTGGTTCTTATGCACGAGCTCGAAGGGCTCTTTCATCGTCTTCTCGCTCGGGGCCAAACTCCGATGATGATGCCGCCTCGCGCCGAAATCCGCGAGCGCGCGACGGACGGCACCCCTCGATTGCCGTTCGGCCGAGCCGCGGCCGGGGTTGCCGAGCCGGCCCGCGTTCGCCCGCTGTCATCCGGTGCTTCCTTCGCTCGCACGCACGAGCAAGGCCCGCAGGGCCTGTGCCGGGAGGCGCCCGCGCAGGCCGATCGCGACCAACGACGCTGCTCCGTCAGTTGGCGCATCGAGCGCGCGCCGCAGCGAACCATGCCTGCCGGCGAACTGGATCTCGGCCCAATCGTGCTCGTCGGTTCGGACGATGCCTTTCAGGCGCAGCACGCCCGCCGGCATCGCCTTCAGCAGCTCGCGCAGCCGCGCCGCGACGAGCCGTTCCGGCAAGCGCATCGCGACGCTCTCGAACTGAAGGCCATGCTCGGCACCTGCACCCTGCAGCGGACGCGCGGTCCAGGCGGTGAGGTCGCTTCGCGCCACGCCGCTGCCGGCGAGCAGGACCAGTGGCACTTTCGCCTGCGCTGTGTCGATCACCGTCACCGGCCCGGCGGTCGCTTCGACCCAGGCACGGGCCGCGGCACGGGCCGCGGCATCGACGAGATCAACCTTGTTGAGCAGCACCAGGTCGGCGGCGCGCAGTTGACGCACCAGCGTGTCGGCGAGCAGCGGGTCCACCGACTGCTCGACCACCGCACTCGCATCGACCAGCACCACCACCGCTTCGAGCGACAGCGTCGGGTCGGCCTTGGCAATCTGCGCGATCCGCCACGGATCGGAGACGCCGCTCGCCTCGACGACGATGGCATCGAACGGCTCGGCGGCCTCGAGCACGCCGACCAGCGCGCCCATGAGGTCGTCGCCGATCTGGCAGCAGACGCAGCCGTTGGCCAGGCCGATGGTGCTTGCCGTGCGCGACTCGATCAGGGCAGCGTCGATGTTGATGGCGCCGAAGTCGTTGACCAGCACGGCCAGGCGTGGTGCTGGGCCGCCGACAGCGGCGAACTCGTGCAGGAGGTGGTTGACGAGCGTCGTCTTGCCGGCGCCGAGGAATCCGCCGATGACGGTGAAAGGGATCCGGCGCCTTGCCGTCATGCCTCGAAGGCGCGGCCCGACAGCACTGTGCCGCGCACTTTCAGATCCTTCAGCGCCATCGGATCGACGGCCAGCGGATCGTCGTCGAGAACGCAGAAATCGGCGCGCTTGCCGCATTCGATCGAGCCGATCTCATGGTCGAGCTTGAGCGTCCAGGCGGGGCCGAGCGTGATCGCGTGCAACGCCTGCATCACCGTCAGCCGCTCGCTCTCGCCGAGGACGCGGCCCTTCGGCGTGACGCGGTTGACGGCGCACCAGGCGACGTGCAGCGGCCCGAGCGGCGTCACCGGCGCGTCGGAGTGAATGGCGAGCGGCAAGCCAGCGGCCAGCGCCGAGCCGCAGGCGTCGAGGCGCATCGCCCGATCGGGGCCCATCGTCATCTCGTAGTGCTGGTCGCCCCAGTACCAGAGATGGTTGGCGAAGAGGTTCGCGCACAGACCGAGCGCCTTCATGCGGCGAAACATCGGCGCGTCGATCATCTGCCCGTGCTGCAACGTATGACGGTGATCGGGCCGCGGCGCTTTCGCCAGTACCCGCTCGATCGCGTCGATGGCGACCAGGCTCGCCTCGTCGCCGTTGGTGTGCGTGTGGATGGTCAGGCCGGCGCGGTGGTAGGTCTCGAAGTCGGCCTCGTATTGCGCAGGCGCCATGACCCAGATGCCGTTCGGCGCGCCGTTGAAGTGACCCGGCCAGCGCAGGCGCGCCGAGAAGCCCTGGATCGAGCCGTCGAGCATCATCTTGACGAGGCCGTAGCGCAGCCGATCGCTGTTGCGCGGCAGCAGGCTCTTCACGTGTTGCGCGCCTTCGGTCGCGCCATGCGTGCCGTGGAACGCCTGGAAGGCGGGCAGGATGCGCACGCTGCAGGCGTCGTCCGCCGTTGCCTCCTCGAGCACCGCGCGATCGTTGTCGCCGAGCTTGTTGACGAGGTCGGTCGCCGTCGTCACGCCTTGCATCGAGGCTAGCCGGGCGAAGGCGCGGATGCCCGGCACCGTCATCGGCCCGAGCAGGCCGGCGTTGCCGATTTTTTTGTACACGAGGAACATCGCCGCAGGTTCCTGCAACTCGCCGGTCGGCTCGCCGGAGCGCGGCCCGTTCTCGAAGCGGACGACGCCCTCGACCTCGTTGTCGCGGCGGATCCCGCCCCACGTCAGCATCGCCGAGTTGACGTTCATGAGATGGCCGTTGGCGTGGCCAATGACGATCGGCCGGCCCTGGGCGGCGCGGTCGAGGTGCTCGACCGTCATGCGCTCGCCGCCGAAATAGATTGGGTCGAACCCCCAGGCGATCAGCGGCTCGGCGTCGGCGAGGCCCGACGCCTTCATCTGCGCGTCGACCTCGGTGAGGCGGGCCACGACGGCATCCATTGAACGTAGACCCGGCCAGACCTTGCCATCGGGGTCGCGGCGGTCGAACCAGCCGAGGTAGGGCAGGTTCCACATGCCGCCTTCCCTGAGGTGGCAATGGCCCTCGACGAGTCCCGGCATCAGCACCCGGTCGGCGAAGCGCTCGTCGAGGTCGAAGGCGCCCCATTCGCCGACGCGCTCGAGCGAGCCGACGGACAGGATGCGGCCGTCGCGCACCGCGACGTGGGTGGCCTCGGGCTGCATCGGGTTGAGGGTGATGATCTTGCGGGTGCGGTAGACGGTGATGGCGGACATGGCAGGTTCCTAGAGAGCGGCAGCATCCGGCAGCGCCAGCGGTGCCAGCGGCACGCCATCGCGCAGCTCGACGCGGATGCAGCGAACAGCATGGCCAGGCGCCACCTCGACGAGCGGAGGCAGCGCCTCGCTGCAGGCGGCAATGGCGACCGGGCAGCGCCCGGCGAAGCGGCAGCCCGGCGGCGGCGAGATCGGGCTCGGCGGGTCGCCCGTGAGCTTGATCCGGCGCGCCGCTCGGGCGCGACCGCCGGCCACCGTCGGCACCGCCGACATGAGCGAGACGCTGTACGGATGCAGCGGATTGGCGAAGAAGGCACGGCGCGGCGCCCGCTCGACGATCTGGCCGAGGTACATGACGGCGATGTCGTCGCAGATGTGCTCGACCACGGCCATGTCGTGCGAGATGAAGAGATAGGTGAGGCCGAGCTCGCGCTGCAGGCGCACGAGAAGGTTGAGGATCTGCGCGCGTATCGCCACGTCGAGCGCCGAGACCGGCTCGTCGCAGACGACGAGCTCGGGGTTGGTCGCCAGCGCCCGCGCGATGTTGATGCGTTGCCGCTGCCCGCCCGAGAACTGGTGCGGGAAGAGGCGCTGCTGCTCGGGCCGCAGGCCCACCGCGGCGAACAGCTCGTCGACTCGCGCCGCGCGCTCGGCGGGCCGGCCCGAATGCATCAGGTCGAGCGGCGCACGAACCGCGTCGCCCGCACGCTGGCGCGGGTTAAGCGAGGAGAACGGGTCCTGAAAGATGATTTGCAGGCGAGTTCGCGCCAGCCGCAAGGTCTCGCCCTCGAGAGCGCCGAGGTCGGTCTCGCCCAGGTGCACGGTGCCGGCCGTGATCGGCGTCAGACGCATGACGGCGAGCGCCGTCGTCGTCTTGCCCGAGCCCGACTCGCCGACGATGGCGAGCGTTTTGCCGCGCACGATCTCGAACGACACGCCGTCGACCGCCCTGACGACCTCGTGCGGCTGGAACCAGCGCGCCCGCGGGCGCGCGAAGTGGACCTTGAGATCGCCGACGCGCAGCAGCGCCGCCGCCGGCCCGGTCATGCTGCTGCCCCCGCCGCCAGCGCGTCGGCGGGCCCATCGAGGAGCCAGCAGGCCGCCCGGTGCCCGGCGACCGACATGTCGACGACCGCGAGCATCGGCGGCACCTCGGCGGCGCAGCGCGGCATGGCATGTGGGCAGCGCTCGCGAAAGGCGCAGCCGCTCGCCAGCTGCCAGAGCGACGGCACGACGCCAGCGATTTCGGTCAGTGCCGGCCGGCCGCTGCCATCGTCGTCGACCAGGCTCGAGCCGAGCTCGGGCAGGCAGTCGATCAGGCCTTGCGTGTAGGGATGGCCCGGCGTCGAGAGAACGTCGGCGGCACTGCCCTGCTCGATGACGCGGCCGGCATACATCACGATGACACGATCGGCCATCTCGGCAACGGCGCCCATGTCGTGGGTGATGAAGAGGATCGCCGTGCCCTTGTCGCGCTGCAGCTCGCGCAACAGGTCGAAGATCTGCGCCTGCACGGTGACGTCGAGGGCGGTGGTCGGCTCGTCGGCGATCAGGATGTCGGGCCGGCAGGCGAGCGCCATTGCGATCATGACGCGCTGCCGCATGCCGCCGGAGAGCTGGTGCGGATACTCGTCGACGCGCCGCTCCGGCGCCGGAATGCCGACCTGCTGCAGCATCTCGATCGAGCGGGCGCGCGCTGCGGCGTGGCCGAGGCCGGCGTGCAGGCGCAGCGTCTCCCCGATCTGCTCGCCGACACTGAAGACCGGGTTGAGCGAGGTCATCGGCTCCTGGAAGATCATCGAGATACGGTTGCCGCGCACCTCGCGCAGGCGAGCGTCGGAAGCCTGCAGGAGATCCTCGCCCTGGAAGACAACGCGGCCGCCGGCCACCTTGCCGGGCGGCTGCGGAATGAGGCCGAGCACCGCAAGCGCCGTCATGCTCTTGCCGCAGCCCGACTCGCCGACGACGCACAGCGTCTCGCCGCCGTGCATCTCGAAGTCGACGCCGTTCAGCACCAGCGCCTTGCCGCGCCGCGTGCTGAACTCGACGCGCAGATCGTCGACATGGAGAAGCGGCGTCGCCCCGGCGTTCATCGGCACTTTGCGCAGACCACGGATCAGCGCTCCCGCAACTTCGGGTTGAGGGCGTCGTTGAGACCGTCGCCGATCAGGCTCACCGCGAGCACGGTGAGAAAGATCGCGATGCCGGGAAAGGCGACGCCCCACCAGCACGACAGGATGTATTCGCGGCTCGAACCGATCATGAGGCCCCAGCTCATCTGGTTCGGATCGCCGAGGCCGAGGAAGGAAAGACCGGCCTGGAACAGGATCGAGGCGCCGACCGCGAGCGTCGCCGAGACGATCAGCGGCGGCAGCGCATTGGGCAGGATCACCTTCCAGATGATGCGGGCGTTGCCGGCGCCGATGGCGCGCTCGGCGCGCACGAACTCGAGGCCCTTGACCTTTAGGAACTCTGCACGCGTCAGGCGCGCCGTGCCGGTCCAGCTGACGATGCCGATGGCGAGCGTCACGGTGACGATCGTCGGCGAGAAGAGCGTGACGAGGACCATCGCGAAGAGCAGCGCCGGCAGGACCTGGAAGAACTCGGTGACGCGCATCAGCACCGCGTCGACCTTGCCGCCGTAATAGCCCGCCATGGCGCCGATGCTGATGCCGATGACGATCGAGAGCAGGGCCGCCACGGCGCCGACCAGCAGCGTCGCGCGGCCTCCGTAGACCAGCATCGTCAGCACGTCGCGCCCGAGATAGTCGGTGCCGAGCCAGGCGTCGGCGCCGAACGGCGGCGTCAGCGGCGCAGCGCGGATCTCGAACGGATCGGCCGGGTAGACCCACGGCCCGGCAACCGAGACGACGACGATCGCCAGCAGCATGAGCATGCCGACGATCGCCGCCGGGTTGCGCAGGAACATGCGCAGCGCCTCGACGGTCGGGTGCTCGACCTTGACGGCCACGGCCGTTCCGGAAGAGGCGGGCAGCACGGCGCTCATCGGCTCGGGTCCTTCGGCAGTCAGACCTTGATCCGCGGATCGATCAGCCGATAGGCCAGGTCGGTCAGCAGGTTCATGACGACGACGACGATCGAGGCGAAGAGGAGCACGCCGAGGATGGTCGGATAGTCGCGCCGCAGCACCGAATCGAAGGCCAGCCGCCCGAGGCCTGGCCAGTTGAACACCGTCTCGACCAGGATGGCGCCGGCCAGCACGTTGCCGAACTGCAGGCCGAGCACGGTGACGACGGGCAGCAGCGCATTGCGCAGGGCGTGCTTGTAGAGGACGACGCGCTCCGGCAGGCCCTTGGCGCGCGCGGTGCGGATGAAATCGGCGCCGAGCACGTCGAGCATCGACGAGCGGGCGAGCCGGCTGTACTGTGCGAGGTAAACGAGAGCCAGCGTCACCGTCGGCAGGATGAGGTGATGGAGAACGTCGACGACATCGCGCCAGCCGCCGCCACTCGATTGGATGTCGCGCATGCCCGAGACCGGCAGGATCGGCCAGATCGAAGCGAAGAGGATGACGAGCATGATGCCCATCCAGAAGACCGGCGCGGCGAAGCCGACGAGACTCAGCACCGTGATCGACTGCGACAGCAGCCCGTTGGGCTTTCGTGCCGATAGCACGCCGAGGGTCGTGCCGACGAAGAAGGCGAGGAGCACGGCGCTGATGACGAGCAGCAGCGTTGCCGGCACCCGATCGACGATCAGGGCGACGACCGGCAGGTTGAAGAAATACGAATAGCCGAGATCGCCGCTCACGACCTTGGCGAGATAGACGCCGAGCTGGACGACGAGCGGCTTGTCGAGTCCGTACTGCGTGCGCAGCTGCGCCATCAGCTCCGGGCTCATGCCGCCGCTGGCGCCGGCGATCGTCTCGACCGGATCGCCCGGCGCCGCGTGCACGAGCACGAAGTTCAGGACGATGACCGCCAGCACCAACAGCAGGCCCTGGGCCACGCGCCTCAGCAGCAGGCGAGCGAACTTCATGTTGCCGGAGCCCGCGACCTAGGACCTGAGGTAGACCTCGTCCATCGGCGACATCGGTCCCCAGATCGTCGTCGGCACGTTGCCGACCCTCTTCGTCGTCGCCGTGTGGTACGGGATGACGTTGATGAAGTCGACAGGCAACTCGTCGGTGACGATCTTCTCGAAGGTCGCGTAGTAGGCCTTGCGCTTGGTCGGGTCGAGGATCGTGCCGGCGGTGTTGAGCAGCTCGTCGACCTTCGGATTGTTGTACGACTGCGTGTTCGTCCAGACGATCGGCTTGATGTTGGTGGAGAGATAGGTGCGAGCGACGCCGATCACCGGATCGCCCCAGTTGTAGACGACGTCCATGCCGAGATCGAAGTCATGCGTCGCCATGCGCTTGGCCCAGGCCGGAAAGTCGGCCGAGGCCCGCACGTCGATCGTGATGCCCACCTTCTTCAGCTGGGCACGGACGTACTCGGCGACCGTCTTCTGCTGATCGTCGACGCCGGGCAGGTAGTCGATGGTGAGCTTGAATCGCTCGCCGTTCGCCCCCGCCTTGTAGCCGGCGCCGTCGAGCATTTCGGCGGCCTTCTTGAGGTCGACCGGATAGCGCACGAGGTCGGTCACCGCGAACGGGCTGCTCGGCACGATCGGGCCGTCGTCGACGACCGCGAAGCCGCCCATCAGCACCTTGGTGATGAAGTTCTTGTCGATCGACGTGGCGATCGCCTTGCGCACCGCCAGGTCGGAGAGCGGCTTCTTGGCGAGGTTGAACGCCATCCAGTTGATCGGGCCGATCCCTTCGTAGCCGCGCGGCGTCAGGGCGATCTTCGAATCGGCGGCAAGCCGCTTCAGGTCGGTCGGCACCGAGACGAAGGGCAGCATCTGGATCTCGCCGCGCTCCAGGCCAAGCATCAGGCTGGACCCATCGGGAGTGATGTTGATGATGATCTTGTCGAGATAGGGCTTCCCGGGCAGGAAGAACTTGTCGAAGCGCTCCAGCACGGTTCGCTGCGATGGCTTGAACTCGACCAGCCTGAACGGCCCAGAGCCGATCAGGCCCTCGCCATTCTTCGGATTCGTCTTCAGGTCCTTGCCGTCGTCGTAGACGTGTTTGGGCAGGATCGGGCAAAGCGCCGGGCTCATGCACAGGATGATCGCCGGGTGCGGCACGCTCATGCGCAGGATCGCCGTATGCGGGTCGGGCGTGTCGACTTTCTCGACCGGCCCCATCATCGTCTGGAACGGGTGATTCGCCTTGATGGCCATCACGCTGAACGCGACGTCTGCCGAGGTCACCGGCTTGCCGTCGTGGAAGAGCGCGTCCTTGCGAAGGTTGAGCGTCAGCGACTTGCCATCGTCGGCGAGCTTCCACGTTTCGGCCAGGTAGGGCTGCGGATTCCACTTGTCGTCGAAGCGCAGGGGACTCGCGAAGAGCTGCGTCGAAGGCATCGCCGTGGCAATGCCCGACTGCACTGCGCCGTTCAGGTGCCGCGGCGTCTGGGTGCTGCCGATGACGAGCGTGCCGCCCTTCTTCACCTCCTCTGCGGCGAGGGCGCCGAGCGGCAGGCCGGCGGCGGCGAGCATGGCGCCGGCGGCGGCAAGCGCGTCGCGACGAGTGAGGATGGGCGATGTCATGGTGTCGTCTCCGTCGGGGCAAAAGAGTCGCGTCGGTGCACGAGGCACCGAGCGTCACAGTTTCTCGTCGCGCAGCCAGTACCAGCGATAAAGCATGTGCTGGCCGAAACGTCGAAACGGCGCAAACAGTTCCGAGCGCACAGCGCCAAGAACGTTCGGGTATTCGAGCGGGGAATCGTAGATCGGCAGGTTGAACACCTCGCGGCCCGAATCCTGACCGACGATACGCTCTGCCAGTCGCTTGCCCGCCCAGGTCGAAAACGACACGCCGTTGCCGCCGTAGCCGAGCGCGTACCAGACCTGCTGCGCCGGGTCGGGCCGGGCGATGCGCG
>JBDTIO010000122.1:0-4887 GCA_039936375.1 Caldimonas sp.
ATGAAGGTGAGCACCTTCATCCATTGACTGGCGAACATGGCCGACCACTTGTAGTAGTCGAGCGGGCCTGGCAGCAGCACCTGGACGATCACGGCGATCGTGAAGAGCGCGATCACGATGGCCGTGATCCGCTGCGAAAGCCAGTCGCGCAGGCCGTAGTGCGCACCAACGACAAGGCGCCTGGAACCGAAAGTGACGGCCATCGTGCGCCTCAGAAAAGTGAGAAGAGCTTGGCGCCCAGCGCCAGCGAAACGACGCCGCTGAAGACGATCGCGATCAGCGCCGTGATGCGGCCGAATTCCAGGCCGACCATGTGCGTCGCATCCATCCAGAGATGGCGCAAGCCGGTGCAGACGTGCAGCAGATAGGCCCAGATCAGCGCCAAGGCCACGAGCTTGACGAACCATGCCGGCAACCATCCCACGCCGAACGCAAAGACATTGGTGAACTGCTCGTAGGAAACTTCGGAGGTGAGGCTGGTATCGAACATCCAGATCGCGAACGGCAACAGCAAAAACATCAGCAGGCCGCTGATGCGATGCAGGATCGACGCCCACCCGGCCGCCGGCAGGCGATACGATGCGAGTTGGGTGAAGTCGATGTTGCGATAGACCGGCGCCTTCTCGAGCGGTTGTTCTTTGAGCAACGTGACCATGTCCAGCCTTTTTCTCTCACCGAGCGCGAAGCCACCGCGCAGCCGATCGATTTTATTGCAACGCAGCAGACTTTAACCGCGACGGCGCGGCCCCGCGCGACAGCGCTTCCTCCAACCTCACAGTCTTCGGAGTTTTCATGAGCAAGTCCCCCGTCCGCGTCGCCGTCACCGGTGCCGCCGGCCAGATCGGTTATGCCCTCCTCTTTCGCATCGCCTCGGGCGAGATGCTCGGCAAGGACCAGCCGGTGATCCTGCAACTGCTCGAGATCCTCGACGAGAAGGCGCAGAAAGCGCTCAAGGGCGTGATGATGGAGCTCGACGATTGCGCCTTTCCCCTGCTCGCCAGTATGACGGCGCACGGCGACCCGATGTCTGCGTTCAAGGACGTCGACTACGCGCTGCTCGTCGGTTCGATGCCGCGCAAGGCGGGCATGGAGCGCTCGGAGCTGCTCTCGATCAACGGCAAGATATTCGTCGACCAAGGCAAGGCGCTCGACAAGGTCGCCAGCCGCAACGTCAAGGTGCTGGTCGTCGGCAACCCGGCCAACACCAACGCCTACATCGCAATGAAAAGCGCGCCGAGCCTGCCACGGAAGAACTTCACGGCGATGCTGCGTCTCGACCACAACCGCGCCGCCAGCCAGATCGCGGCCAAGACCGGCAAGCCGGTCGCCTCGCTCGAGAAGCTCACCGTCTGGGGCAACCACTCGCCGACGATGTATGCCGACTACCGCTTCGCCACCATCGACGGCCAGCCGGTGAAGGCACTGATCAATGACGATGCCTGGAACAAGGACACCTTCTTGCCGACGGTCGGCAAGCGCGGCGCCGCGATCATCGAGGCGCGCGGTCTGTCGTCGGCGGCGTCGGCGGCGAACGCGGCGATCGACCACATGCACGACTGGGCCCTCGGCTCGAAAGGCAAGTGGGTGACGATGGGCATCGCCTCCGACGGCCAGTACGGCATTCCGAAAGACATCATGTTCGGCTTTCCGGTGACCACCGAGAACGGCGAATGGAAGCTCGTCGAAGGGCTGGCCATCGACTCCTTCAGCCAGGAGCGGATCAACCTCACGCTGCAGGAATTGCAGGAAGAACAGGAAGGCGTCAAGCACCTGCTCTGAGCTCGCGGGCATTTTCGCGATGGCCGACTGGAACCCGCAGCTCTATCGCCGCTTCGAGGAAGAGCGCACGCGGCCGGCGCGCGACCTGCTCGAGCAGGTCGGGCTGGCGCAGCCGCACCGCGTCTTCGACCTCGGTTGCGGGCCAGGCAACTCGACCGAGCTGCTTGCCGCTCGCTGGCCCGAGGCCGAGGTCATCGGCACCGACAGCTCGGAGGCGATGCTGGAGAGCGCACGCGAGCGGCTGCCGCGCCTGCGCTTCGAGCGGTCCGACATCGCGACCTGGCAGCCGGCGCCGGCGCCCGAGCTCGTTTATGCCAACGCCGCCTTGCAATGGGTCGCCGACCACGCAGGCCTCTTCCCGCGGCTCTTCGCATCGCTCGCCCCCGGTGGCGTGCTCGCAGTGCAGATGCCCGACAACCTCGACCAGCCCAGTCACCAGGCGATGCGCGAGGTGGCCACGATGCCGGCTTTCGCCGCGTCGATCGGTAAGGCATCGGCCGTGCGCAGTCGCATCCTGCCGGCCACCGGCTACTACGATCTGCTGGCCCGCGATGCGTCGAGTGTCGATATCTGGCGCACCACCTATCACCACCCGATGCCATCGGCCCGGGCCATCGTCGACTGGCTGCGCAGCACCGGCCTGAGGCCTTTCGTCGACCGCCTGAGCGACGCGCTACGCGCCCGTTTTCTCGACGAATACGAAAGCCGTATCGCAGCCGCCTATCCCGAGTGCGCCGACGGCCTTCGCCTGCTCATCTTCCCGCGCCTGTTCATCGTCGCCCGGCGCAAAGGCTGAGTCCGGTCGTGTCCATGGCGCAAGCTCCGTTCGTCGATCCAGGCACGCTGCTCTTCGGCGCCGCCGACGCCGCCGGCACCTTGCCGGCCTGCGATCACTACGCCGGCATCGAGTCGCGCATGACGAAGAGCCTCGAGTTGCAGGCCGAGCTCGGTCCCGTATTCGACGTCACGCTTGACTGCGAAGACGGCGCGCCGGTGGGCGGCGAGCCCGAGCACGCGCATCTCGTCGCCGAGACGGTGATGTCGACGCGCAATGCATACGGCCGCTGCGGCGCTCGCGTTCATCCGATCGGGCACGCGTCGTTCGACGCCGACGTGACGACGATCGTCGGCCGTGCCGCGGACCGGCTCGCCTATCTCATGCTCCCGAAAGTCGAAGGCGTGGCCGACGTCGATCGCGCAGCCGCGGCCGTCGACGCAGCCGCGAACGGCCGCACGATTGCGCTTCACGCGCTCATCGAAACCCACGCCGGCCTGCGCAATGTGGCCGCGATTGCCGCGCACCCGCGCATCGAGTCGCTGTCGTTCGGCCTGATGGATTTCGTTTCGGCGCATCGCGGCGCCATTCCTGCTTCGGCGATGACGGCCGAAGGACAGTTCACGCACCCGCTCGTGGTCCGCGCCAAGCTCGAGATCGCCGCCGCGTGCCACGGCTTCGGCAAGACGCCGTCGCATTGCGTCGTCACCGAGCTGGCCGATCCAGGCATCGTCGCCGCGGCCGCGCGCCGCGCCGTGCGCGAATTCGGCTACACCCGGATGTGGAGCATTCACCCGAACCAGATCCGGCCCATCGTTGCCGCGTTCGCGCCCGACGCCCGCGATGTCGACGAAGCGGTCGCCATCATCGATGCGGCGGCATCGGCCGAATGGGCGCCGATCCGCCGTGGCGACATGCTGCACGATCGCGCCAGCTATCGCTACTGGTGGCGCGTCGTCGCGCAGGCCCGTCGTACCGGCGTGGCCCTGCCGGCTGATTTCGAGCGACGATTTTTCGTCGATTCACGCCCTTCGCGTTGAGCGGAGCCGGCGAGCGTGACGCAAGTCCCGCCCTGGCGGTAACCGACGGTAAGACGAGCGCGCCCGGCCAGATCGTTGAACAACAATGGCTGCCGCGCGCCACAGCGCCAGGAGCTCCATCGATGTCCGCACACCCCGCCTTCCGCTCGACCCTTCTTGCCCTGGCCGTTTTCGCCACCGGCGCGATCGCCCTGCCCGCCGCGGCACAAACCGCGAAGTCAACCAAAATGGCGAAGGCCGCGCCAAAGGCGGTGCGACACGTGGCACCGGTCGAAGCACCGATTCCCGACGCCAGCCCGGACCAGGTCAAAGCCGCCGAGATGGTGTACTACGGCAAATACGACTGCGAGTTCAACCAGAAGGTCGACATCGCGCAGAGCGTGAAGCACTCCGCCTATGTCGACGTCAAGGACGGCAAAGCGGACTGGCTGATGAAGCCAGTGCTGTCGTCCACCGGCGCCATTCGTCTCGAAGACGTGCGCGGCGAAACCTTGATGGTGCAGATCGCCAGCAAGTCGATGCTGCTCAATGTCAAGACCGGCCACCGCATCGTCGACGCCTGCATCAGCCCGAAGCAGCGCGAGTTGATCGAGGCGGCAAAGGCGGCGAAGGCCGCCGAAGCATCCGCGTCGGCCTCGTCCTGAGCCGCCCTCTCCGCTCCGCACGGCGCGCGCCCCGGGGCGCGTTTTCATTGCGGCTGCGCATGGCTGCGCGCTGACGGTTCGATAATGCGGCGCATGACGCGCCCCTTCAATTTCAGCCCCGGCCCCGCAGCCCTTCCCGAACCCGTGCTGCGCCGGGCTGCCGCCGAGATGCTCGACTGGAACGGCTCCGGCATGTCGGTGATGGAGATGAGCCACCGCGGCAAGGAGTTCATGGCGATCCAGGCCGAGGCCGAGGCCAACCTGCGCGAGCTCCTCGCCATCGCCGACAACTACAAGGTGCTCTTCCTGCAGGGCGGCGCGATCGGCCAGAACGCGATCGTGCCGATGAACCTGCTGCGCGGCCACGACAAGGCCGCCTACGTGAACACCGGCGAGTGGTCGAAGCGCTCGATCGCCGAGGCCGCCCACTACTGCCGCGTCGAGATCGCGGCGAGCTCCGAGGCCAACGGCTTCACGGCGATTCCGAAGCAGGCCGAGTGGCACCTCGACGCCGACGCCGCCTACATTCACATCTGCTCGAACGAAACGATCGGCGGCCTCGAGTACCACTGGACGCCCGACACCGGCGCCGTGCCACTGGTGGCCGACATGTCGTCGAACATCCTGTCGCGGCCGATCCCCGTCGAGC
>JBDTIO010000123.1:0-4834 GCA_039936375.1 Caldimonas sp.
TCAGCTTCACCGACTGCAACCACGGGCGTGTCGACTTCGTCTCGACCTACGGCGGTTACGGCACCAATCACATGGACCTGTCTCGCCTGACCCAACCTGCTGGCCTCGCCTGTCCGTGATGACGGGACGGCAATCTGAGGAAGCTCATCGAGGCGAACGTCAGATCGGAAAGGAAAACGGTTTGATCCGACCAAACCAATGGCGCTGCTACCGAAACAAGCGGCAGCGCCATGTCGCGCTGGCATGAAAAACAAAAAAGCCCGCCAAGAGGCGGGCTTTTCCCCAGCTACGCATCCTCAGGTATTCATCAGAACGGAATATCGTCGTCCTCGAAGCTGTCCGCGGGTGGCGCCGCAGGCGCCGGGTGCGATGCGGACTGGGGCGCCCGCGACGGGGCGCCGGAACTTGCACGCTCGCCACGATCGCGGCTGTAACCACCGCCTCCACCGCCGCCTTCGCCTTGGCCGCCGAGCATCTGCATGTCGTCGCCGATGATATCGGTGGTGTAGTGCTTGACCCCTTCCTTCTCGTACATGCCGTATTCGATGCGGCCTTCGATATAGACCTGACGGCCCTTCTTCAGGTATTCGCCAGCGATCTCGCCGGTCTTGCCGAACAGCTTGACGCGATGCCACTCGGTCTTCTCGACCTGCTGGCCTTCCTTGTCCTTGCGCACGCTGGTGGTGGCCAGGCTCAGGGTGCAGATGGCCATGCCGCCCGCGGTGTATTTCACTTCGGGGTCGTTGCCGAGGTTGCCGACCAGGATGACTTTATTGATGCCGCGTGCCATGAGTGGATTCCTCTACCGTGAGCGTTGAATCGATGGCGAAGGATAGCATCGCTGTCGGCCCGGCTCCGCAGGGATCTGGCGCTTGATCTTGTCGGCATTACCCGGCGTGCGGTGTCAGCCATTTCCGATATTGGCCGCTACGGGTTCCGGTGTGGCCCTTATACTGGCGCTCTCTGCGACCCAGGAACAGCGTCCTTGACCTCCGCCGCCCCTCTGGCACCCGCCACGCTACGCATCGAACGCCTCGCCGACGTCCAGAGTTTTGCCGCCGCTGACATGGCCGCGGTCGATGCACTGATCCGGACCCGGCTGGCATCCGACGTGGTGCTGATCAACCAGGTGGCCGAACACATCATCGGCGGCGGTGGCAAACGCCTGCGGCCGATGCTGCATCTGATCGCCGCACGCGCCGCCGGCTACGCCGGACGCAGCCATGTGCAACTTGCCGCACTGATCGAGTTCATCCATACCTCGACCCTGCTGCACGACGATGTCGTCGATGAATCGGACCTGCGCCGTGGTCGCCAGACCGCGAACGCGGTGTGGGGCAATGCGGCCAGCGTGCTGGTCGGTGATTTCCTGTATTCGCGTTCGTTCCAGATGATGGTGGAACTGGGCAGCATGCGCGTGATGCGCATCCTCGCCGACACCACCAATCGCATCGCCGAGGGCGAGGTGCTGCAGTTGCTCAACATCGGCAACCCGGACACCGGCGAGCAGGCCTATCTCGATGTGATCGAGCGCAAGACCGCGGTCCTGTTCGCCGCGGCGACACAGCTCGGCGCGGTGCTCGCCGGCCTGCCGGCGGATCAGGAGGACGCGCTCGCGCGCTATGGCCTCGATCTCGGCTTTGCGTTCCAGATCGCCGACGACGTGCTCGATTACGTCTCCGACGCCGGCACGCTGGGCAAGAATATCGGCGACGATCTCGCCGAGGGCAAGCCGACCCTGCCGCTGATTGTCGCGATCGCACGCAGCGAGCCGGCGCAGGCGGCGCGCCTCAGGCGCGCGATCGAAAGCGGCGGTCTGGACGCACTCGACGAGGTACTGGCGGCGATTCACGCCACCGGCGCGCTCGACGCCTCGCTCGCGCACGCCCGGATGTATTCTCAGCGTGCGCGCAGTGCATTGGCCGCATTGTCAGCGTCGGACGCGCGCGACGCGCTGGCTGCGCTCGCCGACTATGCGGTCGATCGCACAAATTAAGCCTTGCATGCTCTTGCGTGTGCAAGTACTCCGGGAGCCGCGCTTTCATCGGTGGCGGCGGTCACCCGACCAATGACGACCCGCCCGCGAATCGCGCTCAGGTACCCGCGTGAACGCGCACAAAGCCCTCGGCGACATCGCCACTGCT
This sequence comes from Caldimonas sp., assembly GCA_039936375.1. Lineage (GTDB taxonomy): Bacteria > Pseudomonadota > Gammaproteobacteria > Burkholderiales > Burkholderiaceae_C > Schlegelella_A. Next base: position 2,145 of record JBDTIO010000123.1, read on the forward strand.
GCCGGGCGGCTCGAACCTGAAGCCTCGCACTGCCACAACCGCTCCGCGATCCAGAAGGCGTTTGCCGCAACTGCGAACCAGCTCCACTGTACGCGGAACGCCATCCTGATCGAGTGCAATCCGGAGCACCGCATCGCCACGCTCAACGGCAGGCAGCTGCGGCAACAGAACGAGTTTTGCTCTCGGCGCGCCCGCGGCGAGCAACACCGTACCCGGTGAGCGAACTTGCGGATCGAACTGCGTGACTTGCCGAGTAGGCGGAAAGACAAAGGACCAAGTCTCTGCGGCGCACGCCTGCGCCCCTGCCAAGACCAGCAGCACAGCGGACAATACTGCCCGCTCACGAATCCGACGACACAGTGCAGGCACCATCTCGATCTCCGCTCCAGCAATTTCCGCAGCGATCATACGCCGCAGACGCCCATACCCGGAACTGCGGCGGCGCGCCAACCGTACCTCACTGCGCTGCACACACCTCGCAGAAGTGCACGCGCGACGCGCTCGCCACACTCGCCGACGATGCGTTCGATCGCACGCGCTGACAGGCCACCGTTGCCCGACCCCGTACCCGCCTGACGCGCCGAATCCCGACCCGGACCGTCATTTTCCTGCTGAATCTGAACGGCGCGCGCACTTGATGCGGTCGTTCGTTCTTCGTGCCAGAATCCACGAGGAAGCGCCCTCCGAGGGCGTTCATGAGGTCCCTGCTAGGAGGACCTTCCTATGCGTAGTGCACACCGTTTGTCTTCGCGCTCCCCGCGCGTGAGTCCCTTGGCTTTGTGCGTGGCGACAGCGCTTGCACTGGCCCTACCCCATCCGACGGAAGCCGCGACCGGGCAGGGTGCACCGAGTGGCTCGGCGGCCGGCTTCGGCCTGTTCCTGCCACCCTATCTGGCGCAGCAACGCGTAGCCGCGATCCACGCATCGCCGCACCCGGCCAACAAGGTCGTGGTGAGCAACTGCGACGACACCGGTCCCGGCAGTCTGCGCGCCTCGGTGGTGAGTGCGGCCGAAGGCGACACCGTCGACATGAGCTCCCTGACGTGCAGCACGATCACGCTTTACAGCGGGGCGATCACCATCAATCAGAACAATCTGACCCTGACCGGATCGGGCGCGAACACGCTGGCCATCACTGGGGCGTATGCCTACCACGCTTACGAGCTAGATCGCATCATCAACCACGTCGGCACCGGCATCCTGACTGTGGCGGATCTGTCGGTCAGCTATGGCGCGCCTTACAGCATGACCAGCGCGGTCCACGGCGGCTGCATCGCTTCCGCCGGATCCGTCTATCTGAAGAACGCAGTGGTGACCCGCTGCACCGCGAAGACGAACGGACTCAGCCTACTTTCCGATGGCGGAGGCGTCTATGCTGCGGGATATATATCTTTGGTTGGCAGCATCGTCGAAAACAGCCGCACGCTGGCAGTGGGCAGTGCTTCCTATGCATTCGGCGGCGGTGTGTTTGCGGGGACGGGGTTGCTTTGCAATCGCTGCAGCATCGAATCGAATCTGGCGAGCGCAACGGGCAGCGCAATCGGCGGTGGCGCATACGCGAGGACGGCGAAATTGGAGTACTCGACCATTTCCGGCAACCAGGCGTCCATTGGCGGCGGCATTGTCGTGAGAGGCGCCAATTTCGAGTTGTTTGACAGCACTGTCTCGGGCAACCGCGCAACGCAGAAGGTCGGCGGGGTTTATTCGGCCACCAACACCATGGTGTACTACAGCACCATCGCGTTCAACACGGTGATATCGGGAACCAGCCAGCCGAACCTGGCCCCGGGACTCACCGTGCGGACGAACGGCCCCGCGTTCACGGTGACGCTGAACAATGCGCTCATATCGAACAACACCTACGGCACAAGCACGGAAAACGATTTCAGCGTTGACGCCTCTGGTGGTGGCTCGGTGACGGTCACCGGCGGCGGCAATCTGATCCGCACCACGTTCAGCAGCGTACCGAACGACACAATCACGGGCGCTTGTCCGGATCTGGGGCCACTGCGCGACAACGATGGCCCGACCAAAACACATGCGCTGCTCAGCCACAGTCCGGCGATCGACCGCGGCCACGTCGGCACATTTCACCCGGCATACGACCAGCGCGGCCCGGGGCCGCCAATCCCCCACCTCCGGGTCTCGGGCCCAGCCCCCGACATCTGCGCGTACGAGGTCCAACAGAACGACATCGTGTTCAACAACGGATTCGATGGATGCCCGTAGCCATGTGCTGATGGCCGGGCGTGCGTGCCTATTTCGCGAAGACCTCGCCGAAGAACATATGCATCTGCGCGTAGGCGCGTTTCGCGACCGGCGCATCGTACTTGCATCCGGGCACTGCGCCATCGGCGGTCGGTATCGCGAAGCAGTGCACGGCGCCGCCGTAGCTCAGGAATTGCCAGTCGGCTTTCGCATCGCGCATTTCCTGCTGGAACGCGGCGATCTGTTCGGGTGATTCGAATTTGTCATCGGCGCCGTGCAGCACCAGCACTTTCGCCTTGATGTGATCGGCGAACGCGGGGTCGCCGGCGAGGCTCGCATGGAACGTGACGACACCGCCGATATCGGCGCCGCTGCGCGCGAGGTCGAGCGTGGTCGCGCCGCCGAAACAGAAACCGATCGCACCCCAGTGTCGGCCGTCGAGCGGCGCGTGGCCAACCTGCTTTTTCAACTCATCGAGCGCC
>JBDTIO010000124.1:0-3671 GCA_039936375.1 Caldimonas sp.
TGATCGCCCAGGCCGACGTCGTCGTCGCGCTCGGCTCGCGCATGGGCCCGTTCGGCACGCTGCCGCAGCACGGCCTCGACTACTGGCCGAAAGACGCGAAGATCATCCAGGTCGAAGCCGACCACACGAACCTCGGGCTAGTGAAGAAGATCACCGTCGGCATCGCCGGCGACGCCAAGGCAGCCGCCGCGGCAATCTCGAAGCGCCTCGAAGGCAAGACGCTCGCCTGCGACGCCACCAAGGCCGAGCGCGCGAAGAAAGTCACCGATGAAAAAGCGGCGTGGGAAAAGGAGCTCGCCGAGTGGAGCCATGAAAAGGATCCGTACAGCCTCGACATGATCGAGGAGCAGAAGAAGGAATCCGGCCACTGGCTGCACCCGCGCCAGGTGCTGCGCGAGCTCGAGAAAGCGATGCCGGCGCACGTCATGGTGTCGACCGACATCGGCAACATCAACTCGGTCGCCAACAGCTACCTGCGCTTCGAGGAGCCGCGCTCCTTCTTCGCGCCGATGAGCTTCGGCAACTGCGGCTACGCGCTGCCGACCATGATCGGTGCCAAGGCCGCGGCACCGCACCGCCCGGCCGTGGCCTACGCCGGCGACGGCGCCTGGGGCATGAGCATGGCCGAGCTCATGACCTGCGTGCGTCACGACATTCCGGTCACCGCCATCGTCTTCCACAACCGGCAATGGGGCGCGGAGAAGAAGAACCAAGTCGACTTCTACAACCGCCGCTTCGTCGCCGGCGAGCTCGACAGCGAGAGCTTCGCGGGCATCGCCAAGGCAATGGGTGCCGAAGGCGTGGTCGTCGACAGGCTCGAAGATGTCGGCCCGGCGTTCAAGGCGGCGATCGATGCGCAGATGACGCACGGCAAGACGACCGTGATCGAGATCATGTGCACGAGGGAGCTCGGCGATCCATTCCGCCGCGACGCGCTCAGCAAGCCGGTGCGCTTCCTCGACAAGTACAAGGACTACGTCTGAGCGCAGCGGCGACGCATCCGCGCCTCGACGCGCTGATCGCTCGAGCTCGCGGCGAGCAACGCGCCGGGCAACCGCCGCTCGGCATCGTCTACCCCTGCGATGCCGCGGCACTGCGGGCGGCGCAGCGGACGGTCGAGGAAGGCATCGCCCGGCCGATGCTGATCGGCCCGCGCGAGGCCATCGCCCGCGCCGCCGACACGGCCGGCATCGACTTCGGCGCCTTCGAGCTCGCGGCCACCGGCGACGACCCGCGCGACGCCGCGCTGCATGCCGTTCGCCTGGCACGCGACGGCGCCGTCGGCGCGCTGATGAAAGGCTCGCTGCACACCGACGAGCTGATGTCGTCGGTGATCCACAAGAGCACCGGCCTGCGCGGCGAGACGCGAATCAGCCACGCCTTCGTGTTCGACCTGCCGCGCTACCCGAAGCTGCTGGCGCTGGCCGACTGCGTCGTCAACATCGCACCGCACGTGCCGGCCAAGCGCGACATCCTCAGCAACGCGATCGGCCTCTTGCGCACGCTCGGCGTGGTGCAACCGAAGGTCGGCATCCTGGCCGCAGTCGAGACCGTGAACCCGGCCATCCAGGCGACGATGGACGCGCAATCGCTCGTCGACCTGGCCCGCGAGCACCATGAATGGGGCGACGCGATCGTCGAGGGCCCGCTCGGCTTCGACAACGCCGTCTCCGCCGAGGCGGCACGCACCAAAGGCATCGAATCGCAGGTGTCGGGCGACGCCGACCTGCTGCTCGTGCCCGACCTCAATGCCGGCAACCTGCTCTACAAGAGCTTCATCTACATTGGCGGCGGCGAATGCGCCGGTCTCGTGCTCGGCGCCCGCGTGCCCATCGTGCTCACCTCGCGCGCCGATTCGCTGAAGGCGCGCATCGCCTCGATCGCGCTGGCGATGATCGCCGGAACCGATCGCTGAAAGACGCGCAGTCGCGTGGGCCGGCGTCCCGATTCACTCGCCGCGCAGGCCCAGCTTTTTGATCGTCCGGCTCCAGGCGACGATGTCGTGCGAGACGATGCCGGCGAACTGCGCCCGCGACATCGCATGCACCTCGAGGCCCTGCTGGCCCAGCTGGGTGACGATGTCGGGCATGGCCAGCACCTTGTTCACCTCGTCGTGCAGCAGGTCGACCACGGCCACCGGCGTGTCGCGCGGCGCGAACAGGCCGTACCACGGCGCGTACTCGAAATTCTTCACGCCGGACTCGCCGATCGTCGGCAGGTTCGGCAGCGCCGGCGAGCGCTCGCGGCCCGATGTGGCGATCGCCCGAACCTTGCCCGAGCGGATGAACGACATCACCGCCGGAATCGTCAGCAGCATCGCCTGGATCTGGCCCGAGATGAGGTCGATGATGGCTGGCCCCGAGCCCTTGTAGGGGACGTGCGTGAGCTGCACGCCGGTCGAGGCCTGCAGCACTTCCATCGACACGTGGCCGGCGCTGCCGACGCCGCCCGAGCCGTAGTTGATGCGCTTCGGGTTCTTCTTCGCATACGCGAGAAACTCGGCCACCGTCTTCACCGGCAAGCTGTTGGTGACCACGAGCACGTTCGGCGTCGTGCCGATGTTGGCCACTGGCAGGACGTCGCGCGCAGTGTCGAACGACAGGTTGTCGTAGAGGCCGGCGTTGAAGGCCAGACCCATGTGCTGCACCATCAGCGTGTAGCCGTCGGGCGTGGCGTGCGCCAGGATCGCGGTGGCGATGGTGCCGCCGGCACCGCCGCGGTTTTCGATCAGGAAGGTCTGGTGCAGGTCTTCCGACATGTTCTTGGCGAGCAGCCGCGCGACGATGTCGACCGTGCCTCCCGGCGCGAACGGCGCCAGCACGGTGACCGGCTTTTCCGGGTAGTTGCCGGCCGTGCCGGATTGCGCCCGCGCCGCCGCGCCGAGCAGCAGGCATGGCGCGAACAGCAGCGTTCGTCGTTGCAGCATTGAAAGTCTCCTTCAGCCGTCGAAGTGATAGCGGCGTATTTTTTCGTTGTCGAGCTCGACGCCGAGGCCCGGGCCTTGCGGCAGGTCGATCGAGCCGGCGTTCAGGTCGAGGCGTCGGCTGACGATGTCGTCGGCCGTCTTCATCGGCCCGACGCATTCCAGCCCTTCCAGCACGGCGCTGCTCGTGCTCGCCATCATGATCTCGGCCACCGTGTTCACACCGAGCCCGAAGCCGTGGCCAACGACCACGCGCATGCCCGCAGCCGCCGCCGTCTCGAGCATGCGGCGGCTGCGCAGGAAGCCGCCCTGCTTCATCACCTTCAGCTTGACGATGTCGGCGCAGTCGGCGCGGATCACGGCGATGAGGCTGGCGTGGTCGGTGATCGACTCGTCGGCCATCACCGGAATGCCGATCGCCTGGCGCACCTTGGCCATGCCTTCGAGGTCGTGGTCGGCGACCGGCTGCTCGAACAGCTGCATGTCGAAGGGCTCGAGCAGGCGGCCGAGCGCGATCGCATCGTCGACGCTGTAGCCGGCATTGGCGTCGGCGCGCAGCGCCATCGTCGGGCCGACGGCCTCGCGCACCGCGCGCACGCGCTCGCGATCGGCGGCGATGCTGCCACCGACCTTGATCTTGGCCGAGCGAAAGCCGCGATCGAACCATTTGCGCGCCTCGGCCGCGGCCTCGTCGGGAGGCAGGATGCCGATCCAGGCGTTGAAGCGAACGCGCTCGACGACGGCGCCG
>JBDTIO010000125.1:0-2686 GCA_039936375.1 Caldimonas sp.
ATTGAACATCTGCGCCCACTGTTCGTTCATGCGTTTGGCCCAGGGACTGCCGACGCCGTAGAGTCCCTTGTAGGACGACGATCTGAATCCAGCCTGACGACGATCTGAAACCGGCACTGACGCTGGAGATATTTAGCGCGCCGTTGGTCTGACGTTGGCGAGGCTCGGGGCCCACGCGGGCCCATGATAACCGAGCAACAATACCAACGACTGATGAAACAATATTCCAAATCCGGCGTGCTGGGCACGGCGGCAATGAAGGCGGGGATGCACCGCGAGACGGCGAGCAAATACCTGGAGGCGGGCCATGGTCCGCAACCCGAAGAGCGACGGAGGCGAAGGCGGCCCGATCCGCTCACGACGATCTGGCCGGCGGCGGAGCGGCTGCTGCTGGAGGCGCCGGAACTGGAGGCGAAAGGATTGTTTGAGCACTTGCTGGGGAGCACGGAAGCGCCGCAGGCGCAGAAGGCGCTGCGCACGTTCCAACGTCGCGTGCTCGGCTGGCGGCGACGCCATGGTCCGCCCAAGGAGGTGTTTTTTCCGCAAGCGCGCGAACCGGGCGCGAGTGTGCAAGTGGATTGGACGCACGTGGCGGAGTTGGGCGTGATCGTCGGCGGGCAAAAATGGGAACAACTGCTCTGTCACGCCGTGTTGCCATACTCCAACTGGCAATGGGCGGTGCCGTGCCGGTCGGAATCGATGTTGGCGATGCGGCTCGGATTGCAGGCCGCACTCTGGGCGGTGGGCGGAGTGCCCTTGAAGCTGCAGACCGACCATAGTTCGACCGCGACGCACGTGTTGCATCGCACGACCGGGGAACGCGGGTTCAACGTCGAGTATCTGGCGCTCTGCGAGCATCTCGGTTTGGAGCCGTGCACGATCAACCTGTCGTGCCCGCATGAGAACGGCGACATCGAGTCGGCGAACCGGCACTTGAAGCGGCGGCTGGCGACGCATCTAACGTTGCGCGGTTCGCGCGAGTTTGCCGACGAGGCGGCGTTCGCGCGTTTCGTCGCCGGGGTGTGCACGGGGGCCAATGCGTTGCGCTCGGTTAAAGTCGCCGAGGAACGGATCGGTTTGCAGGCGTTGCCGGCGATGCGTTATCCGGAGGCCGACGAAGCGCGGGTGCGCGTGTCGAGCTACAGCACGGTGCGCGTGAAACAGTGTGCCTACTCGGTGCCGGCCAGACTGATCGGGGCGATGGTGCAGGTGTGGATCAGCGAAGCCGAAGTCGTCGTGCGCCACGAAGGGACCGAGGTGGCGCGTTATCCGCGCTCGATCGGCCATCAGGCGCGCATCGACTACCGTCACCTCATCGTGTCATTGGCGCGCAAACCGGGTGCCTTTGCCGGCTATATTTATCGGGAGGAGATGTTTCCCCGGCCCGCGTTCCGGCAGGCGTACGACCGGCTGGCCGGCGCCGATGCGCCGAAAGCGGACCGGCACTACCTCGCGTTGCTCGTGCTCGCCGCCGAACGCGGCGAGGATCGGGTGGCCGAGGCACTCGGCGCGAGTTTGCGCGCCGGGAACGTGCCATGGCCGGCCGACATCGCGGCGGCTCTCGGTACACCCGAAGCGGTCGGGCCGGTGCTGGCGGCGTTTATCCCGGAACTGCAGAGCTACGACGCGTTGCTCACCGAGCCGTTGGGCCCCATTCAAGGCACCGAGCCATCGCTGGAGGTGAGCGCATGAGCGCCGGGGGTGCGTTGGCCGGGCCGCTGCGCTCGCTCGCCTTGACGACAATGGCGCGCGAGCACGAGGACATCCTCGCGCGGGCCGAGGCGGAAAACTGGGGCTATCGGCGCTTCCTCGCTTATCTGGTGGAAAGCGAAGTCCACGAGCGGCTGCGCCGGCGGATCGAACGGCAGCTCAAGGAATCGGGCCTGCCGCCGGGCAAAACGCTGGACAGCCTCGAAGAGAAAAAGCTACCCGACAAAGTGCGACGACAACTGCCGACCTTGCTCTCGGGCGAAGGCGTGCGCCGCGGCGACAATCTGCTGTGCTTCGGCCTGCCCGGCCGCGGCAAATCGCATCTCGTCGCGGCACTCGGCCGCGAGTGGGTCCAGCGCCATCAGTTGAAAGTGCTCTTCACCCCGGCCTTCAAACTGGTGACCCAGCTCCTCGCGGCCAAACGCGACCTGAAGTTACCCGGAGCGCTCGCCAAACTCGACCGCTTCGATGTCGTGATCCTCGACGACATCGGCTACGTGCAGCAGTCCCGCGAGGAAATGGAAGTCCTGTTCACCTTCCTCGCCGAGCGTTACGAAAAGAAGTCGGTCGTCATCACCTCGAACCTGGTCTTCAGCCAATGGGACCAGATCTTCAAGGACGCGATGACGACCATGGCCGCCATCGACCGGCTCGTGCACCACGCCACGATCCTCGAGTTCAATGGCGACAGCCACCGCGTCCAGTCCGCGAAAGCCACAACCAGTTCGTGAGTCCAGCGGTGGAGGAAGGGGGCCAAGCCGGCACCTCTCAAAGCAGAGGTGCCTGCCCCCTTCCTCCACACCTCCTTCCCCTCGGCGCCGCTGCGCGGCGACCTCTCTCACGATGCCGGTTTCAGATCGTCGTTGACCATTTTCTTCCCTTGCTCCTCACGACTATGGCCTACGCAACGCCTGACCTGTCTCCCGCGCAGTGGAGCGCGGAGGAGCGCGCTCACGTCGAGGCGCTGGCGCAGAGC
>JBDTIO010000126.1:0-4279 GCA_039936375.1 Caldimonas sp.
GCTCGGCCGCGGCGCAGGACAAGGCCTCGAGCCACACGCTGCCCGACGGCACCCCGGCGCACAGCTTCGCCACCTTGATGAACGAGCTCGCCACCGTCGTGCGCAACACCTGCCGCACCCCAGGCGGTGCAGCCGATGCGCCGACCTTCCAGATCGTCACCTCCGCGCTGTCCCTGCAGCAGCGCGCGCTCGCCCTCGCACAGGCGATCAAACCGTAGACAGAAACCAATCCCGCAAATTCAGGCAAGTGCTTGAATCACAAGGGAGTCTCGTCTGCAAGGTCGTGGAACTTCAGTCTAGAAGCTGTATCGCGCCATCAGGTCGACGCGCGAGAGCCCACCGACTTGGCCGTCGAAGGTCTTGCGCTGACCCAGATCCACTCGCCACCGAGATCGACGTTCTTGATCGGCGAATAGATGAGGTTGAGAAATACCTCCTCGAGCGTCCGGTCGTCCGGGCCCAGAGCCGTCTGCCCGCGGTTGAATCCCATGGCGACATTGGAGCGGAGGCGGTCGCTGAAGACGTGCGCATATCCCAGCACGAGGCCCTGGTTGTGATCGAAGGTGATGGCGCCGGTGGTGTCGGCGATGGCGTAGCCGTTGGAACCGTAGAGCGCATCCACAGACCCCTCCAAGAATTCCCGCGACCACCATGAGGCCAGGCACGAGGCCGAAGGAATCGCCGAGAGCGGCAAGAAACTGGCGCAGGCATTTCGTCAAGGCGGCCGATCATGCATGACAAGGGAGGCCGGCTGACACGACCCGGATACGGGTGAAAGAACGCCCGGAACGCAGGACAGGCATCAGGTCAGTCGAATTCACGCCTGGCCGTGACGCCGAGCAACCAGTTGCGTGCAAGCGCGGGTTCGAAGTAGCGTTTGTTGGCATCGTTCACGATCACCGATCCGGCATAGCGCTTGTCAGCGGCGTTGTCCAGCCGCAGAAGCTCGGTGATCTTCCATCGATCGAATTCCTGGGCGAGGCTGGATCGAATGTTGAAGACCGTGGCTGAAGCCGCAGCATCGTCGTTGGCATCGCTCGCATAGATCTTTCCGGTGTGTATGAGCTCGGCGGCCAAGGTGAATCCGCCCCATGCCGTTCTCGGCTGCCATGCGAGCTCGGCAAAGCCGTTCCGGCTGGCCACGCCGGGCAGGCGATTGCCGGCGGTCACCTGCACGGCGGAAGCACCGTCGCCGCTGGCGAAGCCGTCCCGGAAGCGAGCCTGCAACTGGGTGTAGCTCAGCGTCGCATGAACGCTTTCGCCGAGTTGACTCACGTAAGACGCCTCGACACCGCGTCGTGTCGTGCGACCTGCATTCTTGTATGTCGAGCGGCCGCCGTCGTTCGTGTCGACGACGATTTCATCTCTGGTGCCGACATCGAAGAGAGCGACGTCGAGCCGCTGTTGCTCAGTGAGCTTCCACTTGAGCCCGAGCTCTGCATGGCGGCTGTGCGAGGCACGCAAGCCGAAATTGAGCCCGGTCGCGTTGGGCTGATAGGCGAGCTCGGAGAACGTCGGCGTCTCGAAGCCGCGACCGACGTTCGCGTAGACATTGAGCGTCGAGGTGGCCCGCCAGGACATGCCGGCCACCGGATTCGTCGCCGCGTAGTTCACGCCGCCGCTGTCGTCCGGATTCGTCGCGGTGATGAAGCGATCGTCCGACGAAAAGCGGACGGAGCTGCTGCGTACGCCGGCTGTCAATGTCCAGGCGGTGGCGAAGTCCCACGCTGCCTGGGCGAACAGGCCACGGTCGTCGACGACGTTTCGCTCGTCACGCTTGAGGGCGCCCTGGACACCGGCGTTGTCGATGTAGCCCTGCCGGTTCTCGTACAGCCGGTCGTAGTCCAGGCCGCCGACGAGGCGGATCGCCCGGCCGGCATCGAGCGGGATGCGATGCGAAACAAGCAGCCCCGTACCGAAATAGGCTCGCGCGAACGAGACGATGCCGCCGCTCGACGTTGGCGCGAGTTGCGCCGACAAGGGCGTCGACAGCGCGTTATCGAGGTCGCGTTGCCCGACATACAGGCGTGCAGTCGCGCTCGTGTTGTCGTCGATGCGCCATTCCTCGACGTTGCCGATCTGAGTCTGTTGCACGGACTTGCGGGCGTCCTGCAACACCACCACCGCTGCCGTCTGGCGGGGGTCGCTCTGCCACTGGGCGCGCGTCAGCCCGGCGGGGTCGAGCGAAACGGGTTGGTCGATCGAATTGACAACGACGCTGGCATGCAGCGTCGGCGTCAGATCGCTTTGCCATCGGCCATTGAATTGTCCTCGCTCGGCTGCGCTGTGGTCGCGCCAACCGTCGGTCTGGAACCAGGAAGCGCCAAGGGTGAGACCGTAGCCCGGCGTGCTCGTGCTGAACGTGCTGGCGACCTTCCAGAGCCCGTAGGACCCGCCGACGATCGACAGCGACGTGGTAGGTTGCGCTGCGTCGTCTTGCGTGAAGACCTGCACCACGCCGCCCGCCGCGTTGCCGTACAGCTGCGCCAGCGGGCCGCGCAGCACCTCGATGCGGCCGGCCGTGTTCAGGTCGATGCTCGAGGCCTGCGCCTGACCGTCGGGCATCGTTGCCGGAATGCCGTCGACGATGATTCGCACGCCGCGGATCCCGAAGGTCGATCTCGCGCCGAAACCGCGGATCGAGAGTTGCAGATCCTGGGCATAGTTCTCGCGGTTGAGGATGTTGATGCCGGGAACGGTGCGAAGGGCTTCGGAGAGGTTGACCTGCGGCCCGGCGGTTTCGATGGTGTCGCGAGTCACGACCGAGATGGCAGCGGGGGCGTCGAACGAAGACTCACGCGTTCGCTGCGCGGACACCGTCACCGGATCGAGCGTCACCGGATCCGCGATGCTCTGGCCGGCGGCCGCGCCGGACCCGCAGAGCGACACCAGACTCATCCAGTGCCACGCCACGCGATGCGTCCGGTCGTGGAGAGACACAGGTCGCCCGTCGTCGTGCATGCTGGAATCAGTCGAAGCGATAGCGAACGCCGACGGTGAATAGGCGAGGCGAGCCGGGCGCAAAGAACGTCGAGCCGCGCAGCGGATAGTCTCCCGCCGAGTTCACCCGGAAGGGCTGAGCCACGAACCGCCCACTGGAGTCGAAGGCCGTGGCGCCCAGTTGAGCCGCTATTGCATATCTGCGTTCCAGGACGTTGTCGGTCTTGCCGATGTTCTGGAAGTGGCCGAAGCCTGACGGGCCGGCCGCGACGAACAGGACGTCGTCGTCGTTACCGGAGCGAATGACGCCCGCGCTCCAGGTCGTCTTGCGCGACCGCTCGCCACGCCATTCCGCCTCCAGCGTGCGCGCGACCACCTGCTTCAAAGGCGGATCGCCTGCGAGGGCATTCGGCAGCTTGCAGGGCTGGTCGACGTTGGCGCAACCGAGCTCGATCGCCGTCGGCGTGCGGCTGCCTTCGCTGTAGCCGACGTAGAAGTGGGCGACGGGCGAGACGTTCCATGCCAATCCCAGCGCCGGATTCAGGCGGGCGAGGACATAGTCGCCGTCGAGAGAAGACGGGTCCGCGGCATCGTGCAAGGAGTCGCGGTCGGCGACGCTCGTTCGGTTGTAGCGTGCCGATGCAGTGAGAAACAGCCGGTCCGTCAGCGCGACCGTATCGGTGGCAAACGCGCTCCAGGTAGCGGTTCTTGCCTTCAGGTCAACGCGCGTGTCGAGGGGAGTGCCGTCGACCGTGCCGCCGCTGATGCCATCGGCGAAGGCGTTGATACCTGTCACGCTTCGATCCGGGTTCAGATAGCCGAGCTCGCTGCTTTGCTCGAAGGTCGTTCGGCTGCCGATGACCCCGCCTCCCGCGGTCAGCTCGTGCCGCAGGCCGAGTGCGAAAAGTGTCGTCGTCGCCTGGGCGGAAATGCCTGCATCGCCCTGCGTATTTCGGCTGCGGTTGAGCAGCCCGTTGCAGGCGAGATCCGGCTCGGCTGACTGGTCGGACTGGGCGATGCAGCGCAGGCAAGCAAAGGGCGTGTTCGCCGCGTTGATCGTCGCCGGCACGGCAACGCCATGGGCCACCAGATCCGACTTGTCGGCGGCGGAAAGCGTGTAGACGTCCTGACCGAGCGCATCGTCATTGACGTCGCCGTTGAGCGTTCGGGTCAGGATTCGACGGACGAAGGCAACGACGGTCATGGACGTCGCATCGTTGAAGCGATGCGATGCGACCATCGTGGCCAGGCCGGCGTTGTCTCGAGTGATATCGGGGATGGTGTAGACGCTGGCGTAGCGACGAGCAAGCAGCTGCTGGTCCTGCAGGCCATTGCCATA
>JBDTIO010000127.1:0-8681 GCA_039936375.1 Caldimonas sp.
GTCATAGGTGCTTCGGCCGTCTCGCTTGTGGCCCGTGACCAAGCGACTCACCAACTCTTTGTCGATATCTGAGCTCTCTGACATACGTGTCCACGTTGTTCTACGTGGACACGTAACATCCTCGCTCAGGCCCTCTGTTGGAAGACGCGGTTAAATGACCGCTTACTGTACATCGCACACCACAACACTCGTCCCAAGCGATTCATCTGGACCGCCAGCGCGTCGGACATCCCTCGCCAAATAGCACTTGCAAAGGGCGTCGGGTCCAAAGATGCACGAAAAGTACCACTACCCCTTGTTGGTCTTCGGGTCGTCAAGCATTTCGCCTCCTGCGAGGCGCAGCATTCGCCTATCCCGACCGGCCCTCGCTCCGCCATTGCTTCGACCGCTCGTCGATATCGACCGCTCCGCTAGAGGTCAACACCTGCTCGGCCTTTTCCCGCTCGAGATCGCTCGAGGTAGCAATCGTGACTGCGCAAATCCCCCGGCGGAAGGCCTCTTTGTAGGTGTCGTTGTAGCCGTTGCGCTGTTCTTCGTCAGCGCCACCAAAGAGCGCTTCGACAAGTCTCATGATCGGGCCATCATGGACAGGCTGACCCGTGGTCGACGTGCCGGCCATGGCACTTGATTCCGTTCGTTCATCGCCAGCGTGTAACAGCACCCCGCTCGGCGAAAACCCGGCCTCAAGGAGCTTGGCTCGCGCTCGCTCAGCCTGTCCTTCCGAATCGAACATCCCCACCATCATCGATTTCACCGTACGGCTCCTTTGCATGTACTGCAGTTGGAGAGTGATGCAGTGGCCTTCTTCTGCCAGTGATCAGCCAAATAGATCAGCAGCGCGACTGAATCCCGCGGGGGAAAAATGGCTTCATCACTTCCACACGCTGGGCAAATCAGGGATCGCGAAAGCTTGGGCGAGTAATAGGACAAAGTCTGTGCGGCAGCACACAGTGGCGGGCATCGACGAACAGAGCTGGCCCCACCGATCTGAACAGATCTCGAAGGTTTTTAAGCGCGGCCTGCGGGTGTTGTATGCATGCGCCGCTGCTCGGCTTGCACTGGCTACGGGCGGCCTGCCGCCCGGCAACGCAACCGCTCGCCTCGACAACAAATACCCCCGGGCATTCGCCGACGCCGCCCAAAGGGATTGGCAGAACGACCGGAAGTGGATCTAAATGCGGGCGATCAGGCCGCTCACTTCTCCCGCCCTCTCAACCGCGCGAATTCATGGCCGACGTTGGAGTTGGCCTCTCACGACGAGGCGCAGCGGGCAGAGCGTGGTGGGATGAACTTCAAGAACATGCCGGAGCCCAACTGGAGCTGGGGCTACCAATGGGGGTTGATGCTGATCGTGCTCAGCGCGGTGATACCCGTCTTACGGTTAAAATGGCAGGACAGCGGCGCCAGTGGCCACGCCCTCCCAGCCGTCGGCGCGAAAGAGCGAAGCTGCCACGCCAGCCAGAGGGTCACAAAACTGCAGGACCTGGGAGCCCGAACGGTTCTCGAGCTCTATTTTGTGAGCGCAAGTTTCGTATGGCGGGACCAAACTCTCAGTTGCGACGAACGTTGCAGTGACAAGGCGGGAGCGAACGCATCAAGTACGCAAGACTCTTTGCGTGCGCGCCGCCAGGGCCGCGAACTTCGGGAACACGTCCACGAGCCGCGCATCCGGCACCAGCATATGACGTCCGCTGATTTCGGCCAGAACTTCACGGAAGTCCGTAGTGACTGAAAGATCGCGTCCTTCGTATAGCGCGCTGTCGTCCAGCCCTGGCCACTGGCCGTGTACCTTGCCTCCGGCCACTTGAGCGCCCAGCAGCCACATCACGTTGCCGTGCCCATGGTCTGTCCCGCCGTTTCCGTTTTGCCGAACGGTGCGTCCGAATTCCGACATCACGACGATCACCGTCTCGTCGAACGCAGGCCCGAGACCGGATGCGAGGGCGGTCAGTCCCATGCCCAGTGCTCCGAGCCGGTTGGCCAATTGGCCGGTGGCGGCTCCTTGATTGGCGTGGGTGTCCCAACCGCCGAGCGCCATGAAGGCGAGCTGGACGCGACTGTCACCGCGCATCAGCGTGGCGAGACGGGCCGCGTCATACGGAAAGCCGTTCGGCAAGGGAGCGCCGTTGTTGGCGGCAAGCATTTCGCGCGACAGCTCGTCCCCCGCACCTGAGTCCATCGCCTGGCGCACCTCGCGACGCGCCTCAAGCGAATCCCGGTACGCGAGAGACAACTTGTCGTCGCCGCCGTAGAGTCGGTTGAATGCGGCGCCTACTTTCGGACGATCCAGAAGTGTAGGTTTGCTCCCAGCCGCGCCCAGGGAAATGTTTGCCACAGAGTTGCGGCCCGCATAAATCCTCGGCAGTACCGGGCCGACGCTGATAGCGCGGGTAGGGGTCGAACGCTCGAGATCGTTGCCGGGCAACGCGCCGAGCAGTCGATTCATCCAGCCGTCCTGCGTTGCTTTTCGACCCGGTGTGGCGGACTCCATGTAGTCCTGTGCATCGAAATGTGATCGGGTTGGATCGGGCGAACCGCAGGCCTGCACGAATCCCAGCGTGCCGGACTTCCACATCGGCGCAAGCGGTGCCAACGCCGGATGCAGGCCGAAGTGGCCGTCGAGGTCAAGCACGCCACCTGCGCTCCCTGGCCGCCCGAGCCCAATGGAAGATCTGGCACGGTAGTAGTCGGGGTCAGCGTATGGCACCACGACACTCAACCCGTCCACCGCGCCGCGCAGGAACACCACCACGAGTCGACGCGGCTTGGCAGTCGGTGCTGCGGTCACGGCGGCCCAGGCAGTCCGGCCGACGGGCAGAAACGCTGGAACCAAACCGGCAGCGGCTAGGCTTGCGGTCCTCAGAAATTCTCGTCGCAGCATGTTTGTCTGCTGGTCCTCAGTGATGCATGAAGTCGGGACTGCCAAGGACAAGCGCCGCTCGAAGCGCAGGATCGGACTGCGCGACAGTAGCGCGTGTCTTCACCGAGATGCTGTCGCCCAGCGTGCTCAGCAGTGCATCGGCATCCACGGGTCGGGTGGTCGACGCAGGGGTGAACGTTGCGTCCGCGCCTTTGTTTGCAGCACGCTGCATCGCCCGAAGGCCCACTCCGCCGTTGTCGACCGCGTTCATGGGACGGGCGAATGGCAACTTGCCTGCTGCAAACGCGGTGGCGAAGTCGATCCGCCGCGTGATTGCATCGGGGTTGAGCCACGCCTCCTCCGTATTCTTGTAGCCATCGGGTGTCGGGCAGCCATAGAGTGGCATGCCCAGACCGTACAAGGTTGCCAGCAGCGGGCGCACATTGCTCACGGGCAGATTCGATGCACGAACTGAAGAAGCGAGGTACTGGTACGGCGTCTTGAACTTGGCGTCGCGGATTTCTGGGTCGCGAAACTCGGCGCTCGCGAACAGCATCTTGAGCACCGAGCCGATATCGCCACCGCTATCCATGAAGCGTTTCGACAGACGCTCCACCAGTGCCGGCGGGGGCACATCGGCAACGAAATACTGCGCGAGCTCGAAGCTGATGTGATGGGCAGTCGAAGGGTGCGAGGCAAGGATATCTAGCGCCCACTCGCCCTCGGCCTGACCGCGCCCGCCGACGTGATGGCCCAGCCACTCCTTGTCTCCGTTGTCGTGGCGACGAGCGTCGAAATAGAAGGCCGAGTCGCCACCGTGAGCGCGTGGGTTCAGTGTCCAGCCCGTCAGCATGCGCGCGAGCTCGGTGACATCCTTTTGCGTGTAGCCGCCGTCCACGCCCAGGGTGTGAAGCTCCATCAGTTCACGGGCATAGTTCTCATTGAGCCCCCTGGATTTGGCGAGCGGTCCGGCGCCGCGTGCCGGTTGGTAGTCGGGAGCTGTGGAGAGCCAGTTGTCCAGATAAAACAACATGGCCGAGTGGTGCGCGGTCGCGCGGAGCAAGTCCCGGAACCGACCCATCGCGTAGGGTCGGATCGCCTCGCGTTCATAGTTCTCGACGAGAACACGGTCCAGACCCTTGCCGATGTAGACGTTGAAGTGATTGAACCAGAAGTCGACCATCACCTCCTGCAACTGACGAGGGCTTTCTATCGCGCTGAGCAGCCTTGCTTCGCCGGCCTCGAGCGTGGCCCGCTGGACAAGCTCGCGGCGCATGGCGTTGCCTTCTTCGTCGTGGTTCTTCCTGGCTTGACTTGCCTCCCTGAACTGCGTCACCAGATCTCTCTGCGACAGCCGCATCGTCCCGAGGGCATCGAGCTGCTGCGTAAGCAGAGGCGGTAGCGCCAGGCGATCGGGATGTAGTTGCTCATCAATGTAGCCCTCGACGCCGATCTGCCTGACGTGCGCCAGATCGCCTGGCGCGGGGCCATAGCTCAGACGGTTCAGCACATGCAAGGCGTCGGCCTCAGACGCTTGATCGGCCATGGCGGTGCCGATCATCAACGCGCTCACGACTAGCACGCCGACGCGACGCTTACGGAGGGTGCTAACGGACATGGCGGCGCTCCTAGTTTTCGAGCTCGTGCTCGAGCTTGCGGGCAGATGAACGTAGCTGGTCCGGCACCTGCCTACTCCCCGCGATCATCGACCCGCGGATCGACAGAGTTGATGTTAGGAACGTTTCCGAAGGCAAAGCTGACGTCAGGATTGCACGATCCTCGCCGCGGCATTTGCCGAATCCCTGAGCCTTTTCGCAGCATCTAGGACCTACGAGAAAAGCGTCAATTCATAGAGAAACCGGTCCGCACCAAAGCTCCAGTGGCTCGATGGACAAAAGCTCGACGGCGTCAAGGAGCGTGCCCGTCTGGTTCAGAACCGCTCGGTAGCGCGTCACACAAAGTGCAGGCCGTCAAAAGCGGCTCAGACTTCGCCGATTCGATCTGCTGGCGGTCATCCGACGCCGGCGGCCGCCCTTGCGGCAGAGCTGGCGAGCGAGTGCTATCTCCAGCCTCGATGCCATCCGTATTGCGGATGGTGCCAGCCCCAACCAAAGCGTGCGTGGTACGCCCACACGTATCCCGGGCCAGGGCTGACGTACGTGGGCGCGACGTACACGACACCGGGCGGCGCCTCGTAGACTGGCCGCACCGGTGCGACGATGCACCCCGCAAGCGCGCTACAAACCATGAGCGCTGCGAAGCTCAAGCGCGATCCAATATATTTCATGGCTGAATCCCAAAGTTCAACGGCTTCGAGTATTGCTACGGACGCCAAGAAGAGGTGCGTCTTGCATGCAAAGTTCTTCGGGCAGCCGTGAAGTTTTTCTGTTGGGCGAAGACGGTGAACCGCGAAGCACCCGCGCGATCGGCCCTGGCGGCGTTGCACCGGTCGAGCAGCATTCGCAGCGCCCCGCTACTCTATCGGGATGACTGTTTCGGCAAAGCCACTGTCGCGCTCCGAGCTGAATGCTCCGAGCTGCACGGTGGCATCGTCCATGAAGGCCTGCCACCGCATCGGCTGCTCGTGATACGGCTCAGCGAGCGCCGCTTCTAGCTCTCCTCGTGGTGCCGATGGCAGGCCCGTCACGGACAGTAGCTGCAGCCTCGTCGAGGCTCTCATTTCCTTGCGTCGGTCTCTCATCTGTGACTGCCCGAGCCAGGTTTTGTCACGCGGCTTCCATTACCCGGTTCGGAACAGTCTGGCCGACGTTTTGGGGCTGACAGCTCAAACGATTGGAACGACACTCGCAAGACGTCAACCGTCAGGCATGTGCTTTATGGTGGACGTGTTTGGCCCAAACCTCGGAGATCTGTGCAATGCCCAAATCCGCTGTTCCTGTCAGATCTGTCATCGCCGGCCACGGAGACGCGATCCGTACCGTGCCACTTTACGTTGCAGGAGATGCCGGTACGCCCACCGTCGAAGCGGCCAAGGCGGTTCTCGCCGTCCCGCCAAACCTGACCTACCGCAACGGTCCGCTGCTGACCAACGTCGAGGTCTTCACGATCTTCTGGGGCGCGGCCTGGCAGCTCACGGCCAATGCCGCCCTGCTCGCCAAGGTCAACCAGTTCTTCGACTTCATCCTGAACAGCCCGCTGATCGACCAGTTGGCCGAGTACAGCGTGCCCGGGAAGACCATCGGCCATGGCCATCACACGGGAACCTTGACGATCACGACTCCCGCGCTTGGCAGCTCCGTCACCGACAGCGCCATCCGTCACACGCTGCAGCACCTCATCTCGTCGGGTGCCCAGGTGCCGCAGCCTGGACCGAACACGCTGTACTTCGTCTACCTACCGCCCGGAGTCAAGGTGATCCAGGGCGGGTCGGCGTCGTGCACCGGCTTTTGCGGCTACCACAGCGACATCTCGGGACAGATCTTCTACGCCGCCATGCCGTATCCCGGCTGCAAAGGCTGCACCGGCAGCCTGTCGACGCTTGCCGCCCTCACCTCCACGAGTTCGCATGAACTCTGCGAGGCGATCACCGACGCCATACCAGGCCAGGGCTGGTACGACAGCCACAACGGCGAGATCGGCGACATCTGCGCCTGGAAGACCAAGAAGGTCGGCGCCTACACCGTGCAGCTAGAGTGGTCCAACAGGGCCAAGAAATGTGTGTAGATGGGGCATCCCATGGCGTGATTTCGGTTTCGGTGCAATTTGTGGCACTTGCCGGTTCAGAAGTGGTTGGGCCAGCCCAGCAGCACGACGACCAGGATCTACGACCACCGGAAGACGAGGCCGGAGGACAGCCCGACGTTCAAGGTTGTTTACTGAAGGACCGGTGACCCAAAGCAGCTTCGCGCCGAAAGGTGGCGAAATTTGGCTCAACCCTCGCGCGGCCTCCGGGGGGCAGACAGTTCTAGCCGTTCCGACGATCTCTTTGTAGTTGCGTTGGAACAAGGTGATCGCCGCCTGCGCGCCGATCGTCTCAAGGTCTCACAGACCCAGCCACGTTCCTGGGGAAGGCTGCGCCAGCCCCGGCCGTGATCATCGCTTTGGCTCAGACCGGAACTCGTCGCTAGGTGAAGAGAGTCGTCGAGGTGCAGGTGGCTGAGCTCCTTCTGGCCACGTAGAAATCGACACTGCGCGACATGCGAGCGGTTGATGAAATGCCAAAGGCGCCGCGCTGGTGGCGGGCTGCCCGGGCGCCGCTGTAGTGACCTTTCCGACGCTGGCTGCCAGCGTCAGCCTGAGCCGGTCCTTCGCGATGGCGATCGTTGTCTGCGCGCTCGTGCGCTTCGCCTTGCCTGCGCCGCGCTCTTCCGTCGCCCGCCACCAGGCTTCGCCGCGCGGTTCGACCGGCGTCGCGGTGACGGTGGGCACGTTCACGGCGCTGCTGGCAACGTTCCGGTCCGCCGTCGGCGACTTCGTCACGGGATGTCGTCGTTGCCGTTGACCGGTGCCACGGCAGCGGTTCTCGAGCATGCTCGTGGCGGCCATCATGCGTCGACCCAATTCCTGCGCGGCTACGTGACGGGCCTGTTCGCCAAGGCGGCGTTCGGTGTTGTATTCGCGCTGCTGGCTCCGCCGCTGGGCAGCGCGCTCGCCGTGCTGCTGGCCTGCGGCGCGGTGTCGCTGCTCTCGATGATTAACGTTCGCCAGTGCGCCGCGCCGCCGTCACCCTTGCTGACCGCCTGCGCCTCGATGGCTGCCTCGTCGACACGGTCGATGGCGCTGCTCGCGAAGAGGGCCAGGGGCATGCGCAGCGAGACGATGTTGACCTGGCGCGGCAGCACAGCGGCCGGTGCATCCGCGTGGCCGGGCTGCCCGCCTTCTTGGCCTTCTACAACGCCAGACGGCCTCACTCTGCACTCGGCTACAAGCCTCCCGCCTCGGACTCGGCGGGTACAACCTATTGCAACTCGACAACTAGCGCTTGCGCGCTTCCTCGTCGGCCCGCTTCCTCTCGTCGTCCGGATTGCCACGCGGCGCTGAAGCGCGCGGCGAAGGCGGCGGCACCGCGACGGCGGGCTTGGCTTGCGCGGCCCTCGTCGCTTCGGCGCGTGCGGCGTCGGCCTTGGCCGCGGCCGCCCTGGTGGCGTCGGCGCGTGCGGCTTCCGCTCTTGCCGTATCGGCTCTCGTTGCTTCGGCCTTGGCCGCTGTCGCGCGAGCCGCCTCCGCCTGAGCGGCTGCGGTTCTCGCCGCATCGGCCTTTGCTGCGGACCGTGCCGCCTCGGCTTTCGCCGCTTCAGCATGCGCCGCTTCGGCCTTGGCGGCGTCGGCCTTGGCAGCCTCCGCTCTCGAGATCTCGGTCTTCGCCGCAGCCGCCTTGCTCGCATCGGCACGGGCGGCTTCGGCCTTCGCCGCTTCCGACCTCGCCGCTTCAGCACGCGCCGCCTCGGCCTTTACAGCGGCAGCCCGGGCGTCGCCTTGCGCCGCTTCGGCCTTTGCGGCGAGGGCCCGAGCGGCTTCAGCTTTTGCCGCGTCGCCTCTGGCCGCAGCACCTCTGGCCGCCTCGAGCTTGGCGGCTTCGGCCTTGGTAGCCTCCGCTCTCGAGAGCTCGGTCTTCGCCGCAGCCGCCTTGCTCGCATCGGCACGGGCGGCTTCGGCCTTCGCCGCTTCGGCTTTCACTGCTTCAGCCTTCGCAGCTTCCGCCTTCGCGACATCGGCAGCTTTCGCGGCTTCGATCCGCGCTGCTTCCGACTTGGCCGCATCGGCCTTCGCGGCATCTGCGCGAGCCGCGCCGGCCTTGGCCGCCTCGGCCTTGGCGGCTTCCGCGGCGTTCGCGGCGGCGACACCTCCACGGGCGGCATCG
>JBDTIO010000128.1:0-5334 GCA_039936375.1 Caldimonas sp.
GCAAAAGTTGCGCGAAAGGCGGTCCGAAAAGCGTCCGCAACGGGTCGATTTGGCAAACAAAATCAGGCCCGCGGATTTGCGATCCGATCGTGAAATAAGTGCTAAAGGTCGGTGCGCCCTTTGTCGATATACCCGAGGAGCTGCGTCGACGAATCCGGACATCGGAGAAGTTCGCAGCAGGCGCGTCGCGATAGCATCGGCTCATGAGCACCGCACTTGCCCCGCCGAGTCGATACGACGCGCGCTCGATCGCGCTTCATTGGCTGACCGCCGCGCTGGTTGTCGGTCTCTGGCTTCTCGGCCAGACGATCGACTGGTTTCCCAAGGGCAATGCGCGCGTTGCTGCCCGAAGCGTTCATATCGTCCTGGGAGTGTCGCTGGCGTTCGTCCTCGTCCTGCGCATCGGGTGGCGCTTCGGCGGTGGTACGCATCTGCCGCTGGCGCGGCAGGGTTGGCTCGACGTCGTGGCGGTATCGACGCACCGGCTGCTCTACGCCTTGCTCGTGGTCACCGTGCTGCTCGGCATGACCAATGCGTGGGTGCGCGGCGACACCTTGTTCAACCTGTTTACCCTGCCGGCGTTCGACCCGGGAAACAAGAGCTTGCGCGACACCATCGAGAACTGGCACGGCCTCGCCGCCGACACCTTGCTGGTCGTCGCGTTGTTTCATGCCGGCGCGGGTTTGCTGCACCACTTTGCGTTCAAGGACGACGTCCTGCGGCGGATGCTTCCGCCTCGTCGGCAAGGTTGATCGATGTGACGCGGGACGCGGGCCGACGGTTGACGACGAGCGACCCTCGCCGCTCCCTGGAAATCGCAGTGCTGTTTCCTGCGCGCAGCGGCTAGAGCGACAACTCAATACGCCATTTCGTAGCGATAGCCCTTGTACGCGAGAACCGCTGCCTTCAGCTTGATCTGCTGGAGGACGAGCTGCGGCGCGATCGTGTCGCCCTCGTGGAAGACGCGGCCGTTGAAGATGACCATGCGGCTCGCTGCGTCGCTGCTGTAGCTGGCGCCTCCGAAGGCCAGGGCCGGCAACTCGCGACGCAAGGCTTCGGGGAGCTTGCCCAGGCCGGTCTCTGCGCCCGACGCCGGCGCCGAAGCCGCCGCCACGTGCGTCGCTCGCCGCCGTTCCCGCGCCGTGGCTCGAGCGGCCACTCGCGCCGCCGCCGCGTCGAGACGGCGCGAGACATCGGGCGTGGGCGAGGCCACCGCGGGCGAAAGCGGCGCCAACGCTGGCGCCACCGACGGTACCGGCACTGCTGCGAGCGCCGGCGGCGCTGCGATGACTGGTGGCGGCGCGGTTGCCGCCACCGTACCTTGGGCCGCCTGGCGGTGGCCAGCGTCGTTGCCGCCCCAGAAATTCCAGGCCAGCGTGCTGCCGAGCGCAAGTACGAGGACGACGATGACCGTAAGGAGCAAGCGCGGCGGCCGCGGCACGTGGTCGTCACCCGGCAGCGCGCCGTATTGCTGCGTGCGCAGGCTGGGTACTTCGCCGCGTTCGCGCTCGGCATCGGCGCGGCGAAGGGCATCGAGGATGTACGACATGCGTCTGTGTTCTCTCTCTGTCGCCGCGGCGTCAGCGCGCCGTCGCGCTGTCGCGCAGCGTCGGCTCGTCGACGTGGGCCGCGCGGTTGAGCTGCATGAACGTCGTCGGCCCCGCCTTGCCGACGCCGCTGAGCCCATGAGCGGTCTGGAAGCGCACCAGTCTTGCGCGCAGGCCTTCGTCCAGCGTCTGCTCGCCGGTCGGCGGCTCCTCGCCGGCAAGGCGGGCGAGCTGGGCCGCGAGGCGATCGACGATGGGCCCCGAAGCGCCCTCGGCCACCGCCGACGTGTAGCCCGGCGGCAGTCGCCAGAGCGTGCCGAATTCGCCATGCCAGAGCTTGACCAGCGAGGCCATCGAAACGGGCTGCCGTTCCCCCTGGACCAGCAGTGTCGCCGTGTCGTCGTTCAGGGCGACGAGGACGACCGCAAAGCGCTTGCCGTCATCGTCGTGCAAGCTCATGAAGCCGGGTCGATCGAGGCTGCGCAGCATCGCCAGCGTGCTCGCGAACTTGAAGCAGCGAACCTGCTGGCGTGACGCCGCGGCGCACGGCTCGCCGGCGCCGGGCTTGACCTTCCACATCGGCGCGAGCTCGCGCCACGCTGTCTTCTCGTCGCCACCGAGCGTCTTCAGCTGGGCCTTGATCTCGGCGAGCGTATCGAGCGTCGGCACGGGCGCTGTCGCCGCCACCGGCGAAGCCGACGCCGAGGCGACCGACGGTGTGGCCGACGCCGGCTGAGGGGCACCGAGGCCATCTGCCGATCGCAGCGCCGATGCCGCGGATGCCATCGACGCTGTCGACTCCGCAAGGGCCGGCGACGCGTTGGGCGCCGATCCAACAGTCGCCGAAGACGTCGATGACGCGCGGGGCGTTGCCGCGGCCGTCTTGCTCGGGCGTGCCGCCGGAGCCATCGCTGCGTCCGGCGTCGCGAAATAGCGATAGCCGCCGTAGATCGCAAAGCCGAGCAGCACGATCAGGCCGAGGCCCGCCGCGACCAGGAGCCCGATCCCGGCGGTCGTGCCGACGAGCGAGCGATCGGGCGCCGACGATTCCGAGCTGCCAAACACCTCGCGGGCCGACTTCTCGATGATCTCGCTGTCGATCTGGTGTCGACCATGCGCGTAGGCGCCCAGCATCGCCCGGTCGCAGAGCAGGTTGATGCGGCGCGGCACGCCGCGCGTGATCTCGAAGATGCGCTGCAGCGCCTTCTCGTCGAACGGGATCGTCCGCGTCATGCCGGCCACCGACAGGCGGTGCCGGATGTAGTGCTCGGTCTCCTTCTGCGACAGCGCCTTCAGGTGAAAGCGGGCGACGACGCGCTGCGCCAGCTGCTCGAGATCGGGCCGCTCGAGCATCGTGCGCAGCTCCGGCTGGCCGATGAGCACGATCTGCAGCAGCTTCTTCTCGTTGGTCTCGAGGTTGGTGAGCAGGCGCAGCTGCTCGAGCACTTCGACCGCCAGCAGCTGCGCTTCGTCGATGATGAGCACGTTGTTCTGGCCGACCGCGTGCGTTTTCAGCAGGAAGTCGTTGAGCATGTCGACGTAGGTCTTCACCGTCGGCGTCGTGCCCGGCACCGATGCGTTCGGGATCCGGAACTCGTCGCAGATCGACTTCACCAGCTCGATGACGGTGAGCTTGGGGTTGAAGATGTAGGCGACGTTGCAACGCTTGGGGATCTGCTCGAGAAAGCAGCGGCAGACGGTGGTCTTGCCGGCGCCGATCTCGCCCGACAGCAACACGAAGCCGCCGCCGCCGCCGACACCGTAGAGAAGATGCGCCAGTGCCTCGCGGTGGCGCTTGCTCATGTAGAGATAGCGCGGGTCCGGTGCCAGGGAGAACGGCTCCTGGTTCAGGCCGAAGAACCGCATGTACATGGGTGCGGAGAATACTTGAGGGACGCCGCCGCCGGCGCCGGCAGCGCCGAGCGAGGGACTATGCTCGCAGGTCAAGGAGAGAATCGATGGTCGGCTCGGGTGAAGTGGTACTCAGGCTCGCGAGCGCCGCCATGCTGGGCGCGGTGGTCGGGCTCGAGCGGGAGCGGCTGGAATGGGCGGCTGGGCTGCGCACGCACATGCTCGTCTGCGTCGGCTCGGCGCTGGTGATGCTGGTCTCGATGTACGGCTTCGCCGAGGTGCAGAACGAGCCGCACATTTCGTTCGATCCGTCGCGCGTCGCCGCCCAGGTGATCAGCGGCATCGGCTTCCTCGGCGCCGGCACGATCCTCTTCCTGCGCCAGGAAGTGATCCGCGGCCTCACCACGGCGGCGAGCCTTTGGACCATCGCCGCGGTCGGCTTGGCCGTCGGCGGCGGCCTCTACTTCGCTGCCATCGCGACGACGGTGTGCGCGCTCGTCATCCTGGCGCTGGTCAAGCCGCTCGAGCTGCGCCTCTTCAAGCGCCAGCACAGCCGGCAGCTGACGGTCGTCGTCGACCACCGGTTCACGTCGCTGGCGCAGATTGAGGCGGTGGTCGAGAAGATGGGCGCCGGCGTCGCGCAGCTGACTCTGATGCGAGGCGAGAGCGGCGCTCACGACTCGATCCATTTCTCCTTCGTGCGCAGCGTGCCGAAAGCGCAGATGCTCGACTTGATGAGCGAGCTGCGCTCCGTCGAGGGCGTGCAGGAGATCCGGATCTAGCCGGTCGACGCGCTGCGCTCAGGCCGCGAAGCTGATCAGGTCGACGTCGGCGGCCTGCATGCGCAGCGGCAGCAGCGCCTGGTAGGCGGCCGAGTCGAACCAGGCATCGACGGCGGCGAGGTCGGCAAAGCGCAGCACGACGGTCTCGCTGCGACGGTGCTCGCCGCCGAGCAGGCGGACGCGGCGGCCGCGAAAGACGACCTCGGCACCCCAGGGCGCCACTGTCGCCGGCACCGCCGCACAGTACTCGGCCCACTTCGCCGGATCCTTGACGGTGATGTGGCCGATGACACAGGCACCCGTCATCGCTTGACCCGGAGGGATGTCTCGACGATGTCGCGCTCCTTGCGCAGCCCGGTGGCGCTAGATGCCCAGATATTTCTGCAGCACCCGCGGGTCAGCCTTGAGCTCGTCGGCCGAGCCTTCGTGCGCGATGTGGCCGTTGTTGATGATGTAGACGCGGCTGGCGAGCGCCAGCGTCGCCGCGAGGTTCTGCTCCACCAGCACGATGGTCTGGCCGGCCTCCGCGAGCTTGCGGCAGACCGCGAGCAGGTCGCGCACGATCACCGGCGCCAGGCCCTCGAAGGGCTCGTCGAGCAGGATCATCTTGGGATCGCGCACCAGCGCCCGGGCGATCGCCAGCATCTGCTGCTCTCCACCCGACAGATCGGTACCGCGGCTGCGCCGGCGCGCGGCGAGTTTGGGGAAGATCTCGTAGATGCGCTCGAGCGGCCAGGCATTCTTCGCGGTCAGGCTGGCGAGGACGATGTTCTCTTCGACGTCGAGGCTGCCGAAGATGCGCCGCTCTTCCGGCACCAGTTGCATGCCGGCGCGAGCGATGCGGTGCGCAGGCTGGCCGGCGAGGTCGATGCCGTCGAACACGACACGGCCCGAGCGCGGGCTCATCATTCCCATCAGCGTCTTCAGGGTGGTGCTCTTGCCGGCACCATTGCGACCGAGCAGCGCCACCACCTCGTGCGCCTCGACGCGCAAGGCGACGTCGAACAGGATGTGGGAATCCCCGTAGTAGCTGTTGAGTCCCGAGACTTCGAGCAGGCTCATCGGACTGCCCTTCGCTCGCTGCGTTTCGGGATGAGCGGTTTCGGGTGGCGATTTGCAGTCATTGGATAACCTCCGCGCCATGCGCTTCGGTA
>JBDTIO010000129.1:0-4029 GCA_039936375.1 Caldimonas sp.
CTTCGGCCTGGGTGATCGCCGATCGCGCCTCGGCCATCGAACCGTTTGCGGCCAGCGCCTCGCCGAGCCGTTCGCGCGCCAGCGCCAGCTCCCAACTGCCGGGCCAACCGGCGGAGCGCAGGCGTACGGCCTCCTGGAGCGTCGCGATCGCCGGCTCGCGCTCGCCCGCCGCGAGCTGGATGTCGCCGAGTGCAACGAGGGCCTGGGCCAGTGTCGCCTGTGCCGGCAGGCCGGTCTTGCGCAGTGCGGCGATCACCGGTGTCAGGCGCGCCACGGCCGCGTCGCGCGAGCCCTCGGCGGCCTCGATGCTGGCCAGTGCGAGTTGCGAACGCAAGGTGAGCGCGAAGGTCGGCCCGTAGTGCGCGGCGGCATCTTTCGACACGGTGTCCAGCGTCGCCCGTGCCGCTCCGCGATCGCCCGCGGCGAGTTGCGCCTCGCCGAGAAAGAGGCGGTTCTGCAGCGTGACGGGGCTGGTCGCGCCGGCATAGCGGCTGCCGAGCTCGACCGAGGATCGAAGCGCCTCGAGCGCTGGCGCCGCCCGGTCGGTAATCGACAGCAGTTTGCCGTAGTAGCCGAGCGACGCCGCCACCGCCGCCGAGTCTCCGGCCAGGGCGCGCTCATGCTCGACGGCGCTCTTCAGCAGCGCTTCGGCTTCGCGCAGGCGGCCGGTACGCATCGCCAGCGTACCGGTGTTGCCGCGGATGATCTGCGCGTCGAGGCCGTCGCCGAGGCCGAGCGCGTCGTAGATGGCACTCGTCTTTCGGTAGGTGGCGAGTGCCTCGTCGAGCCGGTTCGCGGCGGCCAGTGTGATGGCGAGGGAGTTGTAGAGCGCCGCCGCCTCGCGATCGGCGCGACCGGCGAACGCCTCTCGCTGGGCGACGGCGGAACGGCCCGTCGCAATCGCGCCATCGAGATCGCCGCGAGCCCGCTGCCAGCGCGCGCGCACGCCCATGCCTTCTAGCTTTTCCTCGGTGTGCGCCTTGGTGTCGCGGGCCCAGAACGCTTCGGCCTGATCGAGCAGCTGGCCGCTCTTGTCGACATGGCCGCGCATCAGCTCGATGCCGGCGAGCTTTTGCCGCGCGTCGGCCACCGCGAACGGGTCGGCACGTGCCTGTGGCTCGGCGAGAAAGCCTTCGAGCAGCGCCGCCGAGCCTTGCACGTCCTCGAGTGCGTCGTAGAGATCGGCGAGCGAGAGGACGACCTGGCCGGCGAGCTGTGGCTGGTCGCGGTACTCGCGCAACACCCGCTGCGCGCTCTTGTCGAGCATGCTCTTGGCGGTCGGCGCCTCGCTGCCGTGCTCGGCGATGGCGCCGCGAAAGAGGCCGATCAGCTGATAGCGCAGCGCCTCTTCACGGGCCGCATCGCGCAGCGCGACGTCGCGCTCGAGCGTTGCCCGATGTGCCTGCCAGGCGGCTGCACCAAGACCGAGCGCGAGGGCCAGAAACACGGCCCCGGCCGAGGCGGCAGCCCAGCGATAGCGACGCAGCAAGCGACCGAGGCTATAGAGGCGCGCGCCTTCGCGCGCCGAGATCGTCTCGCCGCGCCGCGAGTGCTCAATGTCGCGTTTCATCGCCTCGACGGTTGCGTAGCGGTGTGCCGGCTCGGCGCGCAGCGCCTTGGCGACGATCGCGTCCAGATCGCCGCGCAGCAGACGCGGCGCGACCGGCGCATCGACACGCGCCGCGGCCGCCGTGCTCGCCGCCGGTGCCGCCTGCGCGTGCAGGGCGCGCAGCACCGAGGCGACCGGGGTGACCGGGCCGGCCCAGGGCGGGCCGCCAGTCAGCATCTCGAACAGCAGCAGGCCGAGCGCGTAGACGTCGGTCGCGGTCGTGATCACGCCGCCGGTGAGCTGCTCGGGCGCCGCGTAAAGCGGCGTCAGCGGCGCCCCCTGGGTACGCGTCCGGCCATCGCCGCTGGCGCTGTCGTCGAGCAGCTTGGCGATGCCGAAATCGAGAAGCTTCACCTGGCCATCGTCGTTGACGAGGATGTTGGCGGGCTTGAGGTCGCGATGCACGACGAGGTGGTGGTGGGCATACGCGACCGCGTTGCAGACCTGCATGAAGAGGCCCAGGCGCTCGTCGAGCGTCGCCCGCGTCTCGGCGCAGAACGTGGTGATGGACCGGCCGGCGACGAGCTCCATCGCCATCCAGGGCCGGCCATCGTCGGCGACGCCGCCGTCGTGCAGCCGGGCGATGCCGGGATGCTCGAGGCGTGCCAGGATCTGCCGCTCGGCGTGGAAGCGTTCGAGCTGCTCGCTCGCTTCGCGGCGCAGCAGCTTCACGGCGGCACGCTGGGCAAAGCCGCCGTCTGCGCGCTCGGCCTCGTAGACCTCGCCCATGCCGCCGCCGCCGAGGTCGCCGACGACGCGCCACGGGCCGATCCGCCAGCCGGCCTCGAAGACGATCGGTGCGTCGGTCGGCGGGCTCGGACGGATCGGCTGGCTCAGGAAATCGCCGCAGGACGCGGCTGCGTGCAGCAGGCTTTCGGCCTCTTCGCGCACGGCGAGGTCATCGGCCGCGAGGCGACGCAGGCTGGCGACGCGATTGGCTTCGGGCAGATCGAGCAGCGTGTCGAGCAGGCCATCGACCCGCGACTGCTGCGCCGCCGACAGGGCGCCGACGGCCTCGTTGCCCGGGGGGGTTCGCACGTCAATCTCCGCTCAAAGTCCGCGTTCAGTGTCTCAGAAGACGCGGTCGACCTCGAGCAGCGTCAAGGGCGTCGAGCAGCGCGAAGAGTACCGGGCGACGCCGTGCACCAGCCGCATCGGCACCGGGCGCAGCGCCTGGTCGGCGAGGAAGACGGCCGGCACGTCGGCGATCAGCCTGCCGAGGGTCGTTCCGCGACGACGGCGACGAGGCTGTCGTAGCGCGTCGCGAGGGCGACCGTCGCGATCTGCGTCTTGTCCTCTCGCCGAGCGCGACCACGCCGATCGATGCCAGGAACGCTTCCATGCAGGGAATCGTGGTTAGCGGCGCCGTGCCAGCCGCGGATCGAAGATGTCGCGCAGCCCGTCGCCCATCAGGTTGAGGCCGAGCACCGTCAGCGCAATGGCGACGCCCGGGTAGATCGCCAGCTGTGGCGCCTGGAAGAGCTGTGTCTGCGCCTCGTTCAGCATGCGCCCCCACGACGGCGTCGGCGGCTGCGTGCCGAGGCCGAGATAGCTGAGCGCCGCTTCGGCGAGGATGGCGATCGCGAACTGGATCGTCGCCTGCACGATCAAGAGGGCGGCGATGTTGGGCAGCACGTGGTCGAGCGTGATGCGCCACTCGCTCTTGCCAAGCGCCCGCGCCGCGAGCACGAACTCGCGTGAGCGCACGACCAGCGCGCCGGCTCGCGTGATGCGCGCGAAGACCGGCACGTTGAAGAGGCCGATGGCGACGATCGAGGTCACCAGCCCCGGCCCGTAGATGGCCGTGAGCATGATGGCCGAGAGCAGCGCCGGAAAGGCGAAGGTGAGATCGGCGAAGCGCATCACCGCCTCTTCGACCCAGCCGCGTCGGGTCGCCGCCCACAGGCCGAGGGCGACGCCGAAAGCGATGCCGATGCCGACCGCGATCAGGCCGACCGCGATCGAGACGCGGCTGCCGACGATAAGCAGCGAGACGATGTCGCGGCCGAGGCTGTCGGTGCCGAGCCAGTGCGCCGCCGACGGTGGCTGCAGCTTGTGCGGAATGTCGAGCTCGATCGCGCTGTAGGGCGTCCAGGCGAACGAAAGCAGGGCGAGCGCGATGAGCGCCGTCACGAGCGTCGCGCCGATCGCGAAGTTGGCGCGGCGCCAGCGCGAGCGTGGGCCGGCGGCGCTCATGCGGCGCGCGCCCGTAGCCGCGGATCGACGACCACGTAGAGCAGGTCGACCGCGAAGTTGATGACGACGACCGCCGCCGCTAGCAGCATCACCGCGTCGCGAACGACCAGCAGGTCGCGGTTGGCGATCGCCTGGAAGACGAGCCGGCCGAGACCGGGCAGCGAGAAGACGTTCTCGATCACGACGGTGCCGGTCAGCAGGTTGGCGAACTGCAGGCCCATCAC
>JBDTIO010000130.1:0-11497 GCA_039936375.1 Caldimonas sp.
GATACAGGCTTTCGCGGCTGAGTCCGGCGTCCCTGGCCACTTGGCTCATGCCCTTGGCCCGGGCGATGTTGCCGAGCGCGATGGCGATGCCGGCCGCATCCTCGGGCGCCTCGTCGAGCCAGGCATCGAGATAGGCTGCCATTTCGTCCGGCGTGCGGAGGTGCTCCGCCGTGTCGTAGGGCGTGGTCCGGGTCTTCGTCGCCTTCTTCGCTGCAGCTTTCATCATCACCACTCCGAAAATTCCCGCGCCAGCCGGGTGGCTGCCGCGATGTCCTTCTGCTGCGTCGACTTGTCGCCGCCGGCGAGCAGGAGGAGCAGCGTCGAACCGCGCAGCGCGTAGTAGACGCGATAGCCCGGGCCGACATCGATCTTGAGCTCCGACACCTCGCCGGCGAGCTGGCGGTGTTGGCCCGGGTTGCCGCCGATCAGCCGATCGATGCGCACCAGCACGCGGGCCCTGCCGGCGCGATCCTTGAGCCCGTCGAGCCATTGCCGGAACGTGTCGGTCTGCTCGACACGCATGGCTCATTGTAGCCCATAGGCTACGTCAGTCAAGGGGGTGACTCTTGTCCGAAACTTGTATACAAACTTCGGACAAGGGGAATTGTCCAGAACGCTATACAGATGATCGCTTGATGCGATGCATGCCACGGACACCGGCCCTCCCGTGCCTGGGATCGCGTCTTGTATTCCTTCGCGCGTTGCGCGAACGACGCCGCTTGACGAACTGACCGTCGCTTCGCGCACGACGCTTCGCGTCGTTTGCCTCGGCCTGCCAGATCGTCACCCAGACACCCGCCACGCCCGAAGCCGGGCCGGGTGGGTTCCGTAGAGGCAGATCGATGATTTTTAGGCCAATTTCATCGCGGCGTTCGCTTGATCCAGGCCTCAGCATGTAGCACCGGGATCACGCAACACCGGTTGTGATGAAGGAAAGAACTCAGCTCGATTCTTTCGTGCGACGAGGCAGGTTCGACCTTTACAGAGAGCTTCGATGACGAGTTGGAGCGACCTCGCCGACCGAGTACGAAATCAGCCGAAATCCGACGCGGAGCTGAGTCGCGTCTGGAGCTACAAGGATCGATCGCGGCCGCCGCGTTCGCAGTGGAGAGACACATGAAGGACAAGCAACTCGGCGACGCCGACCATCCCGGATCCGTCCCATACCTCCTGCGCCTGCCCGCTGTTCTGAGAACGACCGGGCTCGGACGTTCGACCCTCTACAAGTTGATTTCCGAGCGGGCATTCCCGCCGCCGGTGAAGCTGGCCAAGCGAGCGGTGGCTTGGCGGCAGGAGGAGGTGCAACAGTGGGCCGGCGCAAGAGCGCCCGCGACGCATCGGCAACGCTCGGGACTCTGAGCAACCAACAGCGCCAAGGATCCGTTTCAAGCTCAGGTCGATTCGAATCGTGGCCGCCGCGTCGCGTGACACGATCACCTTGGACCTGCTGGGTCTGGAGTCAGCCTTCGAGCCGGAGTCGCAGGCAGCCTCTTCAGGTATCGAAGTCGGCAGCTCCGCCAAGATCACGGTACGACTGGCGCCTCATATCGCCCAGAAGATGGCCGCTCAGGCTCGATCAGCCGGGCTGTCACACGGCGTCTACCTGAGCACGCTCATCGCAGGCGCGCCGGCGGTCCTGACCGGCGCGGATCACCGGCGCGCCGTGGCAGCGTTGACAGCGACGTTGCTCCGGAAGTCGCCGAGATGGCGCTTGCGCACGAGATCGGCAGCGCCGTCGAGGCGGCCTATCGCCGCAGCGACTTGTTGGACAAGCGCCGGGCGCTGATGGAAGCTTGGTCAACGTTCCTCGCGACAGGGACGGGCGTGTCCAAGGTGAAGCTGTTCAGCCGTCGTCGGGTTCCCCGGAGTTGACGTGCCCAAGGTCGTGACGGCGCTCACTTCACTGGAGCTCAATCGGCTGAGCGCAGGGATGCACGCGGTTGGAGCGGTACCTGGCTTATACCTTCGGATCTTTCTCCCGCCTTCGGTGAGCAGGAGTTGGATTCTCCGGATCAACATCGCCGGCGCGCGGCGAGACATCGGCCTGGGCGGGTATCCGGAGACCTCGCTCGCGCAGGCGCGCGAAGCAGCGCGGGGACAGCGCCAACGGATCCGTGACGGCGTCGATCCGTTCCTCGAAAGGCGCGCTGCCGAGAGAGCTCGACAAGCCGCGATGATGAAGAGGATGACATTCGCGGAGGCTGCAGAAAGGTACATCGCTATGCAGGAGCCAGGCTGGCGCAATGCCAAGCATGCGTGGCAGTGGCGCAATTCCATCGACAAGTACGTGATCCCGAAGATCGGCCGGCTCGATGTCGGCGACATCGGCATCAACCAAGTGCTGGGCGTGCTCGAGCCCATTTGGCGAACGACGCCGGAGACCGCCTCTCGCATCCGCGGGCGTATCGAGCTGATCCTCGCGTGGGCTGACAAGCGGGCCGAACGCGAGCGGCTCAACCCGGCGCGCTGGCGCGGACATCTCGACACTCAGCTGCCGCGGCCCTCGAAGGTCGCCCGGCCGAAGCATCACAAGGCGCTGGCGCTCGCGGAGATGGGCTTTTTCATGAGACGCCTGCGCGACCAGGACAGTATGGCGGCACGAGCTCTCGAGTTAGCCATCCTGACGGCCGCGCGGTCGGGAGAGGTTCGCCATGCGAGCTGGTCCGAGGTCACCTGGGCTCGAGAATCTGGACCATTCCAGCGGAGCGGATGAAGGGCGGCCGTGAGCACAGGGTTCCGTTGAACGACGGCGCGATGTCGTGGCTCGGGTCGCTCGGTCGAGTCGAGGGCAGCGATGTGATTTTCCAGTCGCCGCGTTCCGGGCCGCTGACCGATTCGGCGTTGAGCGCAGTCTGCCGGCGGATCGGCGCGGGCTGCGTTCCGCACGGTTTCAGGTCAACCTTCCGCGACTGGTGCGCGGAGCACACGAACGTCGCGCGCGAGGTCGCCGAGATGGCGCTGGCCCATGCCATCGGCAACGAAGTGGAGGCTGCCTATCGCCGAGGCGACCCTCTTCGACAAGCGTCGTCGTCTGATGGACGAATGGGTGGCCTTTCTGCAGCCGGCCCAACGAGCTGCGAGCCGAGCGGATGCCATGTTGGCCACGTTAGCAAGGTGATCACTTTTGCTTACACGGCACTCGATCGAACACTGTTTCCGCTTGCCAAGGCAAAGTGATCGACGTCGCCCAAGAATCCCGGCAACTACTCATCGGCCCGTTCTCTACAATTTGCGGAAGCGACCGGGATCTCCCTGGCTGGTGCCCCAACTGATTTCGCGACTCGGAAACGATCTTGGCAGCATCTGATGCTCGCGGCGCATCCGACCGGCGTTTCGAAGCGGTCCGCGCCGAGCTGAGAAACTACCTGCGACGTCGCTACCGTCTGCTGGCGAATGAACACGAGGATCTGCTTCAACAGACTCTCTCGGATCTGTTCGAGGCCACACAAAAGCGCGGTGAGCCGATTGCCGATGAGGAGCTGACCGCCCTTGGCTACGCCATCCTCAAGCGCCGCATCGTCGACAGATTTCGACGCGAAACCCGTTCCGTCATCGAAGACCTCCCGTCCGATGAATCTTCAGAGCCACATGACGACGGGACTTTCGATGACCGTATGCACTACCGTCGACTGCTGCGCGCGGTGCTTGTACTTGTCGATGAACTGACTCCTGATCAACAGGCACTGGTTCTCGATGAATCTGCTTCAGACGCGGATGGCCCACGTACCCCGGCACAGCGTCAACAACTGCGTCGACTGCGGGAGCAACTGCGCAGCCGCCTTGCCGTGGAATACGGCATCCGGATCGACGGTCAATCCCTCGGAGGCTGAGCATGAGAACGCAAGTACTCCAGCTGATTCACATATCCGACCTGCACTTCCGAAAGGGCGCACCGGACAAGGTCGCCATCGCCCTCGCCGGTCGAGCAATTGATCGCAAAGCACGCAATCTGGTCGAGAAACACAACCTGGGCGATTGGCACGAGGGCACGCTGGGGCACGACCGGGTCGCGGTGAGCGCCTTCCGGAAGTTTCTCGCGGAGTGCAAGCGGGACGAGCCTGAGTGGTTCGGCGATCCGGGCAACGCTTCGTCCCCGCAGACCTGGCTGATCGACACTGGAGACGCTTCGACCTTCGGTGACGTGACGTCTTTTGCCGAAGCGCAAAAACGCCTTCTGGAATGGAAAGCAGAGCTCCAGCCCTGCCAGTTCCGCAGTCTCTATGGCAATCACGACGCCTGGCCGGGAACCCAACCGGCATTTCTGGCGTCCGGCTATGACGCGCACATCGAGCAGCAGTGGAACCACATTCGGCAATGGAACGAGTGGTGCGTCGAGAACTGGAAGCCGCTGCTCGTGTCGGCCCCTGGCGATACCTACATCGAATGCCGCGCAGTGAATACCGTGAGCCTCGGCTTCATGGACAACATCCTGGCCGTGGGAAGGGTGAGCAGCGATGACATCGAGGACCTTTGTGCCCAACTCACGGCTGCTCCCGCGGGTGGGCTCCATATCCTGGCGATGCACCACCCCATCGCGTTCCCATACGAGACAAAGGAGCGCAGCGTCTTTGGCAAGGAGAAGATGGTCCTTGCAGATGCGGCCGAGCTGATCCGAAAGCTGCGGAACGACGAGGGAGGAGCTCCGAACGGGACTGGACACGCGCCGCTGGCACATCTGTTCCTATCGGGGCACACGCACCTTGCTCATCCGGGGACCAAGTTGCCGCCGAATCTCCAGACGGTGTACCAGGGCGAGCTCTCGACGCGACAGGCGCAGTTCGTGGCGGGCTCGCTGTTGCTGCCTCGCGATTTCAAGAAGGTACGAGCCAACGCGCAGCCGCAGGTATCCACGCAGGTCAACGACAAGTTCGCGTTGCCGCAGATCTACGACGCGACGCAGCAATTCGAGATGCTGCGCTTCTTCTACGATGACCAGCTCGAGGATGGGTTCTTGCTGGAGCGATACGTCTTTGCGCGCGCGCCGAACGGGGGTGACTACCGCGCCGTCCCGGAGCTCACCAACACCATCGAGGGCGGCGACCCTGCCTTCATCGGATGGTGAGGGAGCCTGCCACCGCATCGGCTGACCAGTCCCGCCCGGGCCCGACACCCGCATCGTTGATCAGCGAAGCCGACACGTCGACCGACAAATCCAACGCTTGGGCGAAGTCGTTCTCGACCGACCCGCCTCCAACCGCACTCCCTGCCGTCCCTTCGTACCAACTGTCGTAGGCCGTAGGCTCTGCTCGAGCCGCCACCAGCACGGCGTACGCGGTGCTCACTTTGGACAGGGGAATCTGGCGGACCTCGCAGTAGTCATTCAACTGGACGACAGCAGTTGCAATCCGCTCCTTGAACTCGTCGTTGAT
This sequence comes from Caldimonas sp., assembly GCA_039936375.1. GTDB lineage: Bacteria > Pseudomonadota > Gammaproteobacteria > Burkholderiales > Burkholderiaceae_C > Schlegelella_A. Next base: position 5,370 of record JBDTIO010000130.1, read on the forward strand.
TCCGTTGCCCTGGGCCGCAACCACGTCCGCGACGGCCTCGATCTGGTAGCCGAGGAATTCGCCGCCCGCTGGTGAACGCGCTGGCGTTGTCCGCGCTGCAGCAGCCCTCGAGGGAAGTGTCACGCGCACGTCGCCTACCTTGAACCGCCCGCAATCCGGGTTCCCCAGCGCAGCATCGATCAGCCGCTCGTACTGGGCAATCGGTGCAACGTGCGAGCTGACAGCCATGTCGATCTGCTGGGCAACCTTGATCATGCGCTCGCGAATCGTCGTCGTGGCTGGAGGCGGCGACGCCGCGCGTTTCGCTCGCGCGGCATCGCGCTCGAAGTCAGCCGGGGCGGCATACAGCGTGTAAGGCTGTGGCGCGTCCTCACGGCCGACAGCGATCAGCAGATCGTCGGCAAACGTGATGAGCGAGCGGGACTGAATCGCCCGGGCTCGAAGCTGCTTCCGATAGCGGCCCAATGCCACCATCACCGTGTCGATTTCGACCCCGAAAGCATCGACGTCAAGCTCATGCAGGATCTCCTGCATCGACAGACTGCCAGGCAGCATGTTGGCGTTCAACGCCTCACCGGCACCAGGACGCAGTGCACGACGCAGCGCGGCGAGCCACAGCGACAACGTGTGATGGGCCAGCTCGCCCGCGCAGGCCTCGACTTCCTCGGCAACCGTAACCGCGTCGAGCTCGAGCGAAGTACCGAGGCCGGCCAGTTCCTGCCGCAGTTGCTCGAGTTCCGTCGCTTCTGCGGGAGCAACCTTCTGCTCGCCTCGGACAAAGCGTGCCGCCGCGGCAGCTCTCGCCGGCAGCAATTCGGCCAAGTCCTGCGCCATGGTCGCACGCATCGCCCTTTCGAGCGGCTCTCTCAACTGAACGCTGAACTCGAACACGGCCGTATCGAACTGGCGTTGGAGCCGCTCGAATTCACCAGGCGCGTAGGCCTTCTTGAGAAGAAAGTTACCGGAAGCCATTTCGAACCTCGCCTCGGCGCGAGTCTGCGCCATCTACAGGTACATCGCTGGAGCGCCGAAAACGTGACAACAGAGGTGGCTCCGCCCCTCTACATCGCCCCGCCGCCGAAAACATGACGGATCACCCTGCGAGGGCGGGACGCAGAACCCATGTGATCCAAGGTCAACCGCCCTTGAGTACGCGGACCTCTTCCAGCACCCGCTGCCGCACTTCCAAAGGCAGGAGGACCGTTAGAGGCGAGGCCTGACGCAACTCTTCCGAACGGCGTGTTCGTGCCAGTATTCGACGCCAATCTCTTCGGTGCAATATGACCGACCACTCATCCAGGAGGGGTCGGCTGTTTGCACTTTCTGAAGCGCGCCATTTCTCAAGGATCTCCAACGCGCTCGAGATCAACTCCGGTTGTTGCCGCAGCTGCCGTACCGCCTCCTCGTGGAGCAACAGACTCTGGAGGTCCTGAATGTCATGCGGTGCGTGTCTGGCGCCGAGTTCCACTTTCGATTCCGCCACATCAACGGCGTCGCCTCGGAGTTCGCCGGTCGCGACCAGTGCCAGGTCGCCCGCAACCCCTAGCGCCGACATCACACGCAGGTACGTTCCCATTGTTGGCGCAGGGTTCCCGGCCTCAACAGCGCTGAGAGTCGTACGTGAGACGCCCACACGTTCGGCCAACCTGACAGTCGTGAGCCCCTGCTCCTGACGAGCGCGCCGAAGCCGCTCCCCGAGCTGGATGAGGAGCTGACGATCCAAGGCAGAAGATAGTCGTGACGCGGCGGGCATTTGTACGGCATTGTAGACACGCCCGGTAGGCTTGTCCAGAACGCTATACATATGATCGCTTGATGTGTCGGAGGGCTCGATACACCCGATGGACACCGGCCCTTCCGTTTCTCGGATCGCGTCTTGTATTCCTTCGCGCCCATCGTGGTGAACATGTGTCGCAAGAGGTCGTCGTTCAAGGCTCGCCCGAGGTCCGTCAGTTGCCCCAGACGAGTCAGCGCGAAGTAGAGCGACGCACACAGCACCTATACGATGAAGAGGCGGGGAACGAGCGCCCCGAGCAAAGGACGAAAGGGAGACCAGGGCGCGGTCGAGGAGGGCGATGTCAAGGCGATTGGAGATGGCGCTGCCCAAGGGCGGGCCGGCTCATGATGCACCCTCGGGCGTGGTCAAAAGAAGATCCGTTCGCTGCGCGTCGTCACGGAGAAGAACCATTGCACGAACATCGGATATGGCCCTCAGGATCCGAATGGCGGACCCTTGAGTTCAACCACGTTCCCTTCTGGGTCGGCGATATAGATGGAAGGGCCTTCGCCGTCCGCACCGTTTCTCGAGGCCAGCGGGCCGGCTTCGACCCGGTGTTCGTGAAGATGGCGGCGAATGGCGGTCTCGTCGAACGGCTCGATGCGAAAGCAGAAGTGATCCATGTTGCGGGCTTGCGTTCCCGGCGGCGGCCCGTCAGCGCGCCCGAGCTCACCGTCCACCGGGACAAGATCGACCAGCGAGCGACCGGCGCGAAGCTGGACGAGACCGATCGAGTCTTGCCTGCGTTCGATCGTGCATCCGAGCACGTCGCAGTAGAAGCGGAGCATCGCGTCCAGGTCGACCACGCGCGACACCAGGTGATCGATCTCGCGTATGTGAATCATCTTGAAGGGTGGAAGGGGCTGTCGGCCGAGAAGCGGGCCCATGCCACTGACGAGGCAGGACAAGGCAGATGCCTCGTGCCAGAAACCAGATTTTCCCGCCCTTCACGGCAGCCAGAACGACACCAAATTCTTTGTTAGCCTCAACTGGAATTTCGGGGCTGACAGGAACTCGCGCCACCCAGGCCGAGCTCGGCGGCGGCTACGCATTCCAGGACCAGGCGTGGCTAGCCAATGCCGCGGCGCGGGTCCCGTACGGCACGGTCGGCACCGACTACCTGTTCGCAAGGGCTGGCTGCCCTACGTCGGCATCGACACCTTGAAGAAGGCCCGAGGCGCGCAAGAAACCGCGTCGTGCCCGCCGACCTACTTCTTCGACAGCGCAGTGCTTTGCGAAAACGACCAAAAGGCGTCGCGGCCTATGCCAGTCTTCGGCTCGCGCTCAACCGGTATTCGACGCGTCGCAGCAGCCACGCGGTCGAGCCGGTCATCAGCAGATAGACGGCGGCGACGGCGAGGTAGACCTCGAGCGAGCGGTACGACACGGCGATGATCTTCTGGCCTTCGTGCATCAGGTCGGGGATCGTCAGCAGCGACACCAGCGCCGAATTCTTGATGAGAGCGATGAATTCGTTGCCGAGCGGCGGAATCATCCGCACCAGAGCCTGCGGCAGCACGACGTGGCGCATCACCTGGCGCGGCGTCATGCCGAGCGACTGCGCTGCGAGCGTCTGGTCGCGCTCGATCGACTGGATCGCGCCGCGCACGATTTCGCAAACGTAGGCGCCGGAATAAAGGCCGAGCCCGAGCACGCCGCAGACGAAGGCCGGCAGGACGATGCCGAACTGCGGCAAGCCGAAGAAGAGCAGAAACAGTTGCACGAGCAGCGGCGTGCCGCGGATCAGCAGCACATAGGCGCTGCTGATGGCGTAGACCGGTTGCAGCTTCGGGTTGAGCCGGCCCAGACCGGCGGCCAGGCCGAGCACGCAACCGAGGCCAAGCGATGCTGCCGTGACCTCGATGGTCGCCAGCGCGCCGCGCATCAGATCGGGCCAGCCGGCGAGGACCGGCGAGAAATCGAGCTCCATCAACGCCCGATCAGAGCGACACCGGGTGCGTCAGCGGCCGGCTTCGAACCACTTCTGCACCAGCTTGTCGTAAGTGCCGTCGGCCTTGATTTTCTTCAGCGCTGCGTTCACCGCGTCGCGCAGCTCGGGCGTGTCCTTGCGCACGGCGATGCCGTAGTCCTCGGTCGTCAGCTGCTCGGGAAGCACGTGCAACGCCGGCCTGGCCTGGGCGAAGATCTTGGCGGCCGGCTTGCCGGTGACGGCGGCATCGGCGCGGCCGATCTCGACCAGGTTGAACATCTCCTGGTTCTTCTCGACCTCGATGCGCTCGACCTTCGGATAGTTGTCCTTCAGGTAGCCGACCGACTTGGTGCCGACCTGCACGCTAACTCGTTTGCCGTCGAGGTCCTTCAGCGTCTTGATCGGGCCGGCCTTGGTCGTCAGCACGACCAGGCCGCCGGCGAAGTACGGGTCGCTGAAGTCGACCACCTTCTTGCGCTCGTCGGTGATGTAGATCGCCGACATCGCCAGGTCGGCGCGCTTGGAGACGAGCGCCGGAATGAGACCCTTGAAGTCGATGTCGATCCACTCGACCTTGCGGCCCATCGCGGCGGCGAGCGCTTCGATCAGCTCGACGTCGAAGCCGGTGCGCCTGCCGTCCTTCGAGAATTCCATCGGCGGAAAGGTCGCGTCGGTGACGACACGCAGCGTCTCCTGGGCCTGCACCGCCAACGGCAGCACCAGGCAAGCGGCGGCGAGGAGAAGGGTGCGGCGCAGGTTCATGAGGCGGCCTCGAAGAGTCTGTGGAGGCGTCGATTCTGCATCGTCGCCATGCAGCCACGGCGGGTGGTCGGGCCGCGGTCGGCCGGGCTCATACGGTGGGTGGCCGCCTTGATCGTCAGCCATCGTCGAGACCTGTGACGCCGACTCCGCTCGCTTGTATGATGAATTCGGGCCGACCAACCGCAGGTGGATGCGATGAAGCCAAGCCATTTTCTGATCGTCGCCGTGGCCGTTCTGCTGCCACTCGCCGCTGCAGCACAGGACGCGCACACGACCAAGGCGGTCAACCTGCGCGCCGGGCCGGCGCGCGACTATCCGCTCGTCGCGAGCTTCGGCCCCGGCACGCCACTGGCGGTCCAGGGTTGCACGGACGGTTTCGGCTGGTGCGATGTGATCGGGCCGAGCGATGTTCGCGGCTGGATCTACGCCGGCAACATCGCCTATCCTTACCAGAGCGCCGACGTCCCGGTTCTCGGCTACGGCGCGGAGCTCGGTTTTCCGATCGTCACGTTCACGCTCGGCAGCTACTGGGGCCAGTACTACCGCAATCGTCCGTGGTTCGGCAACCAGGGTCGCTGGGCGCATCACCGGCCGCCGCTGCCGCCGCGGCCCGGTATCCGTCCGCCGCCGCGGCCGCGACCGATCGTTCGCCCGCCCATCTCGTCACCGCGCCCGCCGGTTGTCCGGCCGCCGGTCGTGCGTCCTCCCGGAAACCCGCGGCCACCGCAGGAGGGACGGCCGCCGTCGGGGGGCAAGCCGCCCGACGGTCGGCCTCCCGCGGGACGGCCTCCAGAGGGAGGCCGGCCGCCGGGCGGCGAGCCTGGCCGGCCGGGCGGCGGCGATCAGCGCCCGCAGCCGCGGTAGTCGGGTGACGGCGCGCCGCGCCAGCGGCCGCCATTTCACAAATCTTTGCCCCGCCACCACTCGGGGTTCATGGCCGCCGCGCATCATTCTCGTCAAGGCCCGAGTTCGGGTCGTGGAGCAAGATGATGACGGCAGAGGCGATGGTGACGGCGCGTGGTTCTCTAACCAGACGGCATGTGCAGTGGGTAATGATGGGCATGCTGATGACGCTGCTTGCGGCCATCGGCCTGTCGGCCTGGGCTCAGCCGGCGCCGACGCCCGAGATGGACGGTCGTCCCGGCATGGAGCATCGCATGGGGGGCGGCATGCGGCACGGCGGCATGCACCGCCACATGGGCCCGGGCATGATGTTCCGCGGCTCGCCCGAGCAGATCGGCCGAGGGGTCGACTTCATGCTCGACGGTTTGGACGCCACCGACGCGCAACGCGGCCAGATCAAGCAGATCGCCGTGCAGGCCGCCGGCGAGCTCAGGGCCCAGGCGCAAGCCGGCAAGGGCCTGCATCAGCGCGGCATGCAGATCTTCACGGCGCCCACGGTGGATGCCGCCGCTGCCGAGCAGTTGCGCCAGCAGATGCTGCAGCAACACGATCAGATGAGCCGTCGCGTCACTCAGGCGATGCTCGACGTGGCCCGGGTCTTGACGCCCGAGCAGCGCGCCATCATCGGTCAGCGCATGCACGATCGCCAGGCGCGCATGGAAGACCGCATGAAGCGGATGTCGAAAGAGGCGCCGCGCCGATAATCAACTTCGCATGGACGGCATCGGGCTCCGCAAGGAGCCCGTATTGCGTTCA